>JBIQMB010000025.1:0-13610 GCA_044463745.1 Chitinophagaceae bacterium
CGGAAACCGAGTATATTGACCAAGTTATACTCGTGTGCAGTAGAGATAACATAAAATGCAGTTTCTTTACTTAACCCGTTTCCGGAACTCATCAGTGCGTCGAAAACGGTTCTCAACTGAGCAACTCTTATTTGGAACTCATCTTCCGCTGCCGTCTGCTCCAGGGCGAAAAGCTGGTAGTTTATAGCGCTCAGATCAAACGGATCTTTAGCCAGCATCAGGTTGGTAAGCATTTTTATTGTCTGGAAGTCTTCTGCATTCAGATCCTCCTTCTGCAGCAAATTATTCAGGCTGTCTTCAAATCCGGAACGGGAGTAAGGCGCGTAGTTTTTATTGAAGGTATATCCGTAATACAAATGCCTTTTTTCTTCGAGCGACATGGTGGAATCGCCCGCTTTGTAGCGGTTCATTAGGGTTTCGTAATAAAACCCGGAACTTTTCTTTTTTATATTCTTTTCGATGGTCTTGTAGTCTGGTTTTTCAAAAACCCAATTCTGGGAGAAAGACAGGTGGCTGATCAGCAGTAGTGATAGGACGAGTAAATATTTCATTTTCTTTATAAAGATGGATGATGAACTAATATAAAACGCCATGGCTCGCTGTTTAGTGTTATTATTGAGATTCTGGTGCAAGCTGTTTTCCATATAATGTCTTTTTTTTATCCAAAATCGTTCTCCATACAATCTGATTCGTTTGTTTACAAGTTAGCAGCAATACGGGAGAGCAAAAACTTTTCAAGTAAGGATTTCCCAATTTGGTAACTTCTGCTTATCTTTGGAGAAACATAAGAATTGCGGGTTATTGCAAAGAAAGTACTTAGAGAATTTTGGGAGAAGCACAATGATTGTGAACAACAATTGAAGGCGTGGTTTCAGGAAGCATCTAAAGCTGAATGGACAAATCCCAACCAGATAAAGAATGAATACCCGAGTGCAAGCATTATTGGCAATGACAGAATTGTGTTCAATATAAAAGGTAACTCATACCGTTTAATAGTAAAAATCAATTTTGATTATCAAGTAATATGGATACGTTTTGTCGGGACACATTCTGAATATGACAAAGTAAACGCAAAAACTATTTAATATGAATATCAAGCCAATCAAGACGAAGAAAGATTACGACCAGGCAATGCTTCGGCTTGAGAATATCTTTGATGCAAAAAAAGGAACTCCTAAAGGAGACGAACTGGAAATTTTAAGTTTATTAATTGAAAAATATGAAGACGATAAATTTCCAATTGATCTGCCAGACCCAATCGAAGCCATAAAATTTCGCATGGAGCAATCAGGCTTGACACAAACTGACTTAGCCCAAATAATTGGACATAAAAGTAGGGCCAGTGAAATTTTAAACCGCAAGCGGAAACTTTCATTAGACATGATTCGACAGCTTCACAACAAATGGCGTATTCCAACGGATGTGTTGGTGCAAGCATATTAAATGAAATGTGCTTCTGCCAACATACGCATTTATGCGAGCGGCTAGGCAGTTACCAAAAATTAATTAGTTTCGTTAGCGCCACCTGCATAAATACGCCGGACGTTTGGAGGAATTCTCAATTAAAGTTCGCGATCGAATTCTCATCCATTACTAAGGAGAAGGGTAATGTGCAGGTTATTATCATGCGGTTTTCCTCTCTTCAGCTCTGTCTCTCTTAAAAATTATCCGTGGCCCGTATCCCCTTATCCGTCAGGCTATATATTTCACGCGTTAGCCGCAAGTCCTCTTTGCGATAAATATCGTTGAACATTTGTGTAAGAAGATCCAAAGAATCCTTCCTTTTTATATTTACAAAGTAGCAAAATTCTCGTGCGGGAATAACAAAATATACCGGCCAGCCGATCGTTTCTTCGATCTTTTTTCTAAAGTTTTTTGTAAATAACAGTGCTGAGTTTAGCCAGCTTATCTCTGACTCGATGGCACCCAATCTTCCTTTGCCGGGTAATTTTGTGAGAACAATTTTACTGTCATCTAACAAATTATCCATGTTGTAATTACATTGTCCTTTAAAGGCTTCGAGGCTTACATTCCAAATTTGCAGAATGCTGTGGCTAATCCATATGTATTGTCCGTTATGATGATGAATGAATACCTTAATCACCTTGTCTGCAATGGGTTCTGTTATATACTCCTTCAGTTTTTCAGGGGATAGCTCATGCCTGGTCAGCATAAAAAACAGGTTTGGAGCTGCTGTATCCCAGTCTGGTACAGGCAAACCCATAAGGCTTTGGTGCAGGGATGAAATGATCTTATCAAGATGGCTAAGGTCATTTTGTTCTGCATAACTTTTTCTGGCGTTTCCCAGATTAATGGTTATTTGGGTATCACCGTATTCAATTGCAATATTGCCATCCTGATCCTCGGGACCTACGTCAATTCCGAAATCTTTTACCCGCTCTTTAAATTCGTCGTAAATGAAATCACCCATTAGATAAGATTTGTGATGAACAGTCGTTTAGTTTGATAAACGCTTCCTCGTTGTGCGAAGGTTAAGCGTACTGTGAACCGAATTTAGCACAAAAACTTATAGTAAACATGAAGTTGCGATTTATTATTATAACGACAGGCCGCTATGCTCGAATAACCGCACTGTCTTATACGAAATCTGTCTTATAAAAAGGTCAAAGAGAGCTGGCATGCTGAAGCAAAACTTCTTCAAGATTCCGCACCAGGTCTTCCGCATTGTCTTTGTTAAAAACGATCGGCGGCTTAATTTTTAATACGTTGTGAAACGGACCGTCGGTGCTCAACAGAAACCCGCGCGCTTTCATCTGTTCAACGATGGTATCAATTTCAGGAACAGCCGGTTCCTTGGTTTTCCTATCCCTCACCAATTCTGCTCCAACGAATAACCCGTGCCCTCGTACATCACCGATGATCGGAAATTTATGCATCAACCCCTTTAATAAACCCATCAGATGATTCCCGGTCGCTAATGCGTTTTCCTGAAGTCTTTCATTCTGGATTACATTTAAGACCGCCAAACCTGTAGCCATCGAAACCGGGTTCCCACCATAGGTGTTAAAATATTCCAGGCCATTATTAAAAGCATCGGCTATTTCCTCAGTCACCACCACTGCTGCCAGCGGATGCCCGTTTCCCATGGGTTTGCCCATTACCACTATATCCGGTTTGGCATCCTGTAACTCAAATCCCCAGAACTTTTCGCCCACCCGGCCAAAGCCTACCTGCACTTCATCGGCAATGCAAACACCGCCATGTGAACGAATAAATTCGTAGGTGCTTTTCAGATAGCCTTCCGGTAGTGGAATTTGTCCGCCAACACCCAGCAAGGTTTCACATATAAATGCCGCAGCGGGGGTTTTCTGGTCATCGAGTTTTTGCAGTATTTCTTCTACTGACGCCGCATATTTTTTACCGGCCGCCTTATCTCCATATTGGTATGTGCCCCGATAAAGGTCGGGCGATATGGCTTTATGGATATACGGCTTTTGCCCGCTACCACCTTTACTGTCAAATTTATACGGACTCATCTCTATCGCCAAAGTAGAAGTGCCATGATAGCCATAATCCAGCACGATCACATCCTGCCGGCCGGTGAAGTGACGAGCCATGCGTATAGCCAGATCATTGGCTTCGCTGCCGGAATTCACAAAATAGCAAACCTTCAGTTTTGCAGGCAGGGTATCAGTAAGCGCCCTGGCATAATCGATGATGTTATCGTGCAGATAACGGGTGTTGGTGTTGAGCGTTGCAATTTGTTTTTGCATGGTACGCACCACTACAGGATGGCAATGACCCACATGGCTTACATTATTTACACAATCCAGAAAAGTATTTCCTTTATCATCGTATAGATATTGGAGAGCGCCTTTTACGATTTTCAACGGTTGCTGATAGCTTATGCTAAGGTTGCGTCCGATCAGTTTTTCGCGGTCTTGCAGCAAAGCATGGTAATCATCAAAATCCCGTATCAGCGAACTGAAACCGCAGGCTTTTCTATACAAATCCTGCGCCTTGATCGGATTAATTCGAATCCATTTTTCCAGTAAATCCCAGGCCGGTTTTTCAGACAGAAAATGATGGTCATTGTCACTATTCTGAGAAGCATTATATGCAGATTGGGTAACGCTGATGCACAGCCGCGCAGCGATCAGATAATATAATAAATCCGTTTCTTCCGGCAGCAGCGGCAAGGCCTCATGGTATCCTCTTACTATTTCGGCTGTGAGTTCAAGTGGCGCATCCTGATGCAAAACCGCATAGGTACAGGCAATCGCCAGATTGTTGATAAGAGATGTATAAACTGCATCACCAAAATCAATGATGCCCACTATATCTCGGTCGTGCGTAAGAACATTGTAATCATTCGCATCATTGTGTGGGTAAGCATGCCTGAGCGTGGATATGTTGGGCTGCACTTCCGTTTCAAACTGGAGCAAAAAATAATCAGCGATTCTTCTTTTATGTGGGTCCCGGATATAATTTAGTTTCGAGATCGCATCCGTTGCGTGGTTTATATCCCAGATGATCTTTCGGTGTAAACCGGCAAGAGAAAAGTTAGCCAATTGCTGATCCATCCGACCCAGAAATCTTCCCAGATTTTGATATAATTCGAGAGGCCGGTTTTTTGTTTCGTGCCAGAAATCTCCCTCAAGAAAAGAAAGAACCCGGATATAATAATCCTGTCCGTCTTTATGAATGATTGTCAACAAGTCTCCCTGCGCGTTCTTTATAACCTTCTGAACCTCGCCTGCCAACGCTGTATTTTGCAGATGGTTCATCATCTCCACCTGTGCCCGGATAATGTCAACGCCCTGAGCATCGCTCCCTACTTTAAGGATAAATTTTTCTCCGGTATTATTCTTTAATAAAAAATTCTGCTCCTCGTACCCGAGCAGCGATTGCACTTCAGCAATCATGCTGTAATGCACGGTTAGGATGTCTTTGATTTCTGTTTCTGAAAAATGCATTTACCAAATGGTTAATTCTGTTAGGCAAAACTAAAGGGTTTGGGAGATAGTAAACCCAATAGGATTCCGATTTCTTTATTGGTTTGATTCTTTCAACAGCATCAGAATGTGTGCTGCCGACCAGCTAAAGTTTCCTGCATTAAGCCGCTCGCCTGTTAGCGGATGATAGTTCTCATGAATGGGCTGATCTTCCAACAACCCCTCTGCATTCTGAAATAACTTTTGTGTCATTTCTGTAGCCTGGTCATGATAACCGTATTTTTTTAATCCTACGATTCCAAAATAAAATTGATCGAGCCAGACCGGTCCCCTCCAGTAACCTTTCTTAGGGTTAAATTTTGAATGATCTGCTTCAAGCGTTGGAAGCGGAACTTTTGTATTGAATTTTTCTGCATTTGCCATAATGTTTTTTACAGATTCAGCATTTGTATTTGGAGAAATACCTGCCCACAACGGAATCCAGCCCTCAGGCCCTTCTGCATCGATGTGGCCTTCCTTGTCAATAAAACGATCAAAATAATAACCTCTCGAAGAATCATAAAAGCGCTCATTTATCATGGGAGCTAAACGCCCGGCTTCATTTTTCCAGCCGGTGGCTTCCTCCTGTATTCCTATTTCGGATGCTATATAAGAAAGGTACAGTTTTTCTGCATAGAGGTAGGCATTCAGATCAACGCTCTCCTGATTGAGCGACCATGCAGAATCATTATTTTTTACCATGATTGCACTGTCAAACCGAACCGCATTATCCATCCCGCTTTCCCATGCCGCAGCTATCCGGGTTCCGTCTGTGGAGCCGTACTCACATAATCCGTTTTGATCATGATCACGATTCGCATACCACCAGTGATGATAGGTAACAAGCTTGGGATACATTTCCCTCAGAAAAGACTTATCCTTCGACTGGCGATAAACCTCCCAAGCGCCCCATGCGGCCAGCGGCGGTTTTGTATCTCTCAGATTATTTTCGGCTTTATCGGCATAAATACAGTCGGCCACCATCCCATGCGTATCCTGATAATCGAACATGCATTTAATGTTTTCCTGTGCCAGCCAGTGATTAAAAAAACTAAGTCCTACAGCCTGTTTCCAGCTATCCCAGCTCCATACGCCATAGAATCCCTGATAATTGACCGACGGAAAAACACCATCATGAAGAATGTCTTTGAAAGGGCTTCGCCAATTGGTATTCAGTGTAATCATACTTTTTACGGCTAACCGTTTAAGCTGCTTGTCATCAATTATTGCCTGAGTGAAATAGTTGTTTATGTATCCATCCCATCGTGCTTCATTCTTTTTTATCTCTGACGGAAAGGAATGATATTTTGGAAGAGGAAAATTTTCTTTTAAAGGGTAATACCCTTGTTCCTGCAAAATAGCGGTGCTTTTACCGGGTAATAGTTTGATGGGTTTAAAAACGCTTTGGTATTTATCTTCGGTTATGGTAATAGCAGGTGTTTGTTTCGCATTGTATCGGATATAAAACCTATCCTGATTTCTTGGGATGTCAACGATTATTTTGTTAGACTCATTTTTCAGGATTGTGTTTTCTAACAGGATCGTGCCTCGAAATCCCGGTACGATATTCATCGTGTTTTTGCCGGTATTTTTGATGGAGGTATTAATAAGAGCCTGCCTGTTGGAAACGAAAACCAACTCCATTTTTATTTTCAGATTTTCGGTTTCTAATTCTTGAACCAACATGCCCGGTAGATAATAGGAATGGACATTTGCATTGGTCAAATCAACCTCTTTCCCATCAACGGTGATAAATAAACGGCTAAAATTTTCTGAAAGCCAGCGGCCTTCCATATCCATAATTAAAGGGCCAACAAAGCCGCCCGAATTTTCAATCTTTTCCGGCAAAGCATAAGCATGCCATGCTCCCAGGTCGCTGAATACAGAAGCCCGAATGTCTTTTGGGTTTTGGACTGAAGTTTTGAGATTCAGAACATCCTGATATGAATTCCGTTGCGCGATAGAAGTTGACCAGGGAATTACTACGATCGAAATAAAATAAAATGCGACCCGAAAATGTCTCTTCATCTTTTTGAAATTTCAATTAATACATTACCCTCCAAAACGGGCTTCAATGTAAAGGAATAAGAATAGTTTTTGTATGGCAATTGGTACTCTGAATGTGGAGTGGCTCCCCATGCATTGTCTCCTCCTACACCGGATTGCGCATAGTCAATATTCCACCAGATGAAATCATCATTGTTCATAGAACCTCCATGATTGTTTTCAGGTGCATGCCGGTCAAAGTTCAGACGGTTGTAATCAAAATGCAGAATGCCTGTACTCAACAATGAATCAGCCACAGCCATGATGCCCGAGCCTCTTTGGTCAACCAATCCCACCCATCGGATATCGGTTCGATAACCACTTTCCTGTGCGCGGGCATAGGGGTGAAACAGTGAATCGGCGGGCATTGAATATACATCCACATCGGCAGCATAATTGCGATCCGAGTAATTATCAAAGGGGCCTCTGCCTAACCATTGCGCCTGATTGTATTGTTTGTTTACCAGAACCCTCATTCCGAAGCGCGGCAATTCAGGCATAGAGGAATCGCCTGCAATCATTTTCACATCAACCTTTATATTTCCATTTGCTTTGATCGTATAAGTGGTAAAATATTTTGCATTTACAGAAGGCAGGAAATGAATGGTTTTGAGGTTGTAGGCCAATTCATTGTCGTCATTTAAAATAATCGAATCTAACCGGGCATCGTCAAAGGCATTTTGCCAGACTTCGCACCGCATCTGCTGACTATTTCCAATATCATTATCCGTAGCTGCACGCCAGAAATGAGGTTCCAGTGGTTTATAAAATAGTTCCTTTCCGCTTATTTTATAACTATTCAACAAGCCCGTATGTTTATCAAAACCTGCTGTAAATTTATCTCCGGTAATAACCAATTGGCCACTCGACGAAGAAAGTTTTAATGGCTGAAAGCCCATAATACCGGGCATGGCAGAACTATCATAGTATGGAAGCCTGAATTGCTCCGTAGCTACTGAATAGTCAGACGGAACCAGCGGAGCAGGCTCTTTTGTTACCACCCACAGGTTCAGAAAATATTCCGTTCGTGGTTGTATTTTCAATTGCGGAAACGGTATCGAAACGATTTTTGATTCTCCGGGTTCTATATTTAATGAAGGCAGTTCCCCCTGGTGTATAACTTTACCGTCCGCCTTTACGTTCCAGCGTATGGTGTACCGGTTCAGGTTGGTGAAGTCATATCGGTTCGTAATACGTATTTTATCAGGGCTGAATGGTATGGTTTCAAAATGAACATATTGGTAAACCTTCTTCAGCTCGAAAGCCTGTGGGTGCGGACGGCGATCGGTAGCAAATGCCCCGTCTGCCGGAAAGCTGGTGTCGCTGGTAGCGCCCACGATTCCCATATCGCGCCCATAGCCCCAAGTGTCTCTTCCGTTTTTATCTTTCATCTTAAAAGCCTGATCCACAAAATCCCAGATAAATCCGCCTTGCAGTTGAGGATATTTATAGAACAGATCCCAGTAGTCTTTCAGGTTTCCGCCACTATTCCCCATCATGTGGGCATATTCGCACTGAATAAAAGGTTTAGGGCGCCACTCCTTTACATACTCCATCATCACACTAAGGTTTTTATACATTGGCGGAATGATGTCGGTATAAGGCGTCCGCTGTGCTTCTTCATACTGAACGGGGCGGGTGTTATCTTTTTCTTTCAGGTATTGATAGGTGGCGATAAAATTTTCTCCAAACCGGCTCTCATTTCCCAGCGACCAGGTTATAATACTGGCAAAGTTCTTATCTCTTTCAAACATGGCTGCAGTACGCGCCATAAAAGAGGGCTTCCAATTTGGTTTATCGGCCAGGGTTTTAAGAGGAGAAAAGCTCATGCCATCACATTCAATGTTTGCTTCATCAATTACATAGATGCCGTATTCATCGCACAGCCGATACCATTCCTCACTATTGGGGTAATGACTGGTACGAACCGCATTCATATTGAACCGCTTCATCAATTCAATATCTTTTTTCATTAGGTCAGATGTAATGACCTTAGCCGTAAACATATCATGTTCGTGACGGTTAGCTCCTTTTATTTTAATGGCTTTTCCATTAACGAGGAAGAGCCCATGTTTAACTTCAACCGAGCGGAAACCCACCTTATGTACGAAGGATTCCGTAGTTTGCCCTTTTTCGTTTAATAAATTTATTATTAGGGAATACAACTCCGGAGTTTCTGAACTCCATTTCTTTACATCGGGAATAGTCGTATTGAAATTATAATCTTTAGTGGTCAACCGCTTTTTATTATCAAACAAAACCGTTTTACCATCCGGGGAAAGCAACTTTATCTGCAAAGATTTTTTCGCATCTGCGTTTGTAATCCGCGACAGTTTTACATTCAGATCAAACACGCCATTCTTGTAATTTTTGTCCAGTCCGGCTTTTACAAAAAAGTCTTGTACGGATGTAGCGGGCCTCGCTATCAGATAAACGCTTCTTTCAATACCACTAAGTTTCCACATGTCCTGTCCTTCCAGATAAGTGCCGTCGCTAAACCGGATCACCTGCATTGAAATGGAATTTTTCCCCGGCTTCAGATAAGTGGTAATGTCAAACTCTGCGGGCGTTTTACTGTCTTTATGAAAACCAACATACTTACCATTGACCCAAACATAGATAAAGGAATTAGCTGCACCTACTCTGAAAAAAACATCTTTTCCTTTCCAGTTTTTCGGAAGCTCAAAACTCTTTTTATACGACCCCACCGGATTGAAATCTTTGGGAACATAAGGAGGATCCACAGGTATCGGATATTCTACATCCGTGAAAATATAAGTATCAAAACCCTCTGTTTGCCAGTTGGCCGGCACCTTGATGTCTTTCCAGTGGCTAATGTCGTAACTCTCTTTAAAGAAATCAAGCGGCCGTTCGTCCGGATTTTTCACAATATTAAATTTCCACATTCCATTCAGAGAAAATACAAAAGGGGAATTCTCCCTCTTCAACGCTGCTGCCTCCGAAGGGTAAGGAATAAAAAAGGTATGGGGAGAAACGGTATTATAAAACGGCTTTTCAGGGTTTTCCCAATCGTTGAGCGGGCTCTGGGCTAAGAGTAAGTTGGTTAATAATGAAATAACAAAAAACAGAACGAATCTTTTCATAGTGATCGATAATGATAATGTGAAAGATAATCAACAGGAACGAACCGAATGTCATTCCTGTTGATTTAAAGCACGTGTATATGCCGTCAATCGTTTCTTATCGCAGAAATCTCCGACGGGCTCGCATGGAGGAAACGCAGAATTTGCCTGTCTCCTTTACGATTATTCAGATACGACCATTAATGGGCAGCCGGATTATTGACGGCCTCTTTCAGCGGCAATGGATAAAATGCTTTATCTGCAGAAAAACTTCTTCCCGCTTCCTGCATATTTTGCTGAAGCAAACCCCATCTTCTCAAATCATAGAAACGGCTGCTTTCGACCGTGAATTCCATCACCCTTTCATGTACAATCGCTTTCATAACCTCTTCTTTTGTGCCAAGTGTAAGGGCCGGCATGTGTCCTCTCTTATCGCGAAGCTGGTTTATAACTACGGCAGCATCGCCGGGCTTATCCTGCTTATTCAATACCTCTGCATAAAGCAACATGACATCTGCAAGCCTCATGAGCGGAATGTTGATAGCATTCGAACTGCCGAGCCGGTTAATATCAGCAGGTATCCATTTTTTGAAAGCAATTGTGCCACTTCCATTTCCAAATACCTCATTGTAAGTAGTGCCGTATAGTCGCTTTTGCGCATCGTTATAATAAGTATCTTCAAACATCAGTGTGCCATATAACCTGGGGTCGTAGAGCCCGCCCTGCGCTACTTTTCCTTCTTTCTTCATTTCATTCAACAAACGCTGGGTTCCGTAAATTTCGCCATAGCCGCCCAGTTCCCAGGGTGCCATCCAGTCATTCAAATAAGAACGATAGTTTGCTCCATTGGATGCATCGGCGGTTTGTTGTAATTCAAAAACCGATTCAACACCATTTTTGGTAACGCCATTGAACATGTTTTCAAAGTTCGGGTCGATGCTATATTCATTGGAACTGATAACCGCATTCAGGTTAGAAAATGCCTCTGTTAAATAGCCCGCTGCATTGGGCTGATCTTCTCCTGCCCTGTACAAATTGATCTTTCCAATATAGGCCTGTGCTGCTCCTTTTGTAGCCCTGCCAAGAGTGGTAGAAGGTTGCTGACTTCTTAAAGGTAAGTCTGCGGCCGCTTCTCTCAGATCAGTGAGTATCATATCGTAGGCGTCCTTTCTTTCAGATAAACCTTTGTTCAGGTCGGCTTCAGATGTGGGAACTTTATCCCGTAGTATAATCTTCTGAAAATTGGTGAGTAGTTTAAAGTGATAATATGCCCTCAGAAATTTAGCTTCAGCAATGATTTGTTTTCTCGAAGCTTCGTCAATCTTTTCTACAGCCATTCCGCTTACACCTTCAATCACCTGATTTGAAAAGTTGATTCCTTTATAATTATCGCGCCAGAGCAAATCAATGGCATAATTACCGGAGGTGAAATTAAAATTGTAATGTTCTGTCCACCATGAATAGTTGTAGGCATCGGAACCTAACAAAACATAATCTTCTCTGTAAAACTCTCTTACAGATCTTGCTTCCACAAAATTATCCCAGCTCACAAAACTTTCTAATTGTGAGTAGGCTGCAGACAAGCCTGATAATGCCTTGTCTTTGGTAGTGTAAAAATTATCGGTCGTTAATTGATCCGGCGAGCTCTGTTCAAGTTCACGCTTACTGCATGAAGCAAACAACAGCGACGCTATCAGAATATGAAATATAAATTTGGTATGTTTCATTGTAAAGAATTTTTGATTTTTATGAAATGGTGCTACCATTTGGGTTATTTTTAGCAGGTATTAAAGTCTTATTTGTATTCCGGTAATCCAGCTTTTATTTTGAGGATACATCATCCGGTCAACACCTGTATTTAATACACTATACCTTCCAATTTCAGGATCGAGACCTGAATATTTGGTTATGGTAAACATATTTTGCGCACCCACGTATAACCTTACTTTCTGGAGGCCGATTTTGCCTGCTAAATTTTCAGGTAAGGTATATCCGATTTGAAGCATTTTTAATCGGAGATAAGCTCCATTTTCAAGAAACCTGTCAGATTCTCTCGCATTGCTATTCGGATCGCCCAGGACGGCGCGTGGCATAGCCGAATTTGTATTAGAAGGTGTCCATGCGTTTAGGGTTGTGGCCAGAAAATTACGTCCTGCCTCCATGCCTTCCAGTTCAAAACGGTTGCCATTATATATTTTGTTTCCACTTACCCCCTGGATGAATAATGTCAGATCAAAGTTTTTATATTCACCGGCAAGGTTAAATCCGTATTCTAATTTTGGGAAACCGGATCCCTGATAGGTTTTGTCATTTTCATCTATGACGCCATCGCCGTTTACATCCCTGAACTTTATGTCGCCGGCCTTTGCATCGGGTTGCAAGGGATCTCCGTCTTTATTCAGGTATGCTGCTGCTTCGGCATCAGTCTTAAAAATGCCCATGGTTTCATATAAATAAAATGCTCCGATTTCTTTGCCTACGCGGGTTTGGGTTGGGATGTGGTCGGTACCAAATTTTAGTCCTTCACCATACAGAGCCTGTCCGGCATCTGCCAATTGCACTACTTTATTTTTAAGCTGTGTTACCGAGCCGGTCAGATTCAGGTTCCAGTCATTTTTTCTGATAGAATAAGTAAGCTCCAATTCCAAACCTCTGTTTTCTATTTTGCCTACGTTCAAAATAGGATCATTGACTCCTGCTGAGGGCGGCACTTCTTTGGTAATCAGTAAACCATCGGTCTTATTAATAAAATAGTTCACAGAGCCGCTGAGACTGTAATCGATTAAAGTGAAATCTACCCCGATGTTTGTGGATTTGCTCGTCTCCCATTTCAGGTCACGATTTTGCAGGGTATATCCTGCCGAACCCGGCCAGGGTGTGCCTCCTGTGCCTTGCACATAGCCGCCGGTGTAATTATTTTTCGTTACAATTAATGCCTGATGATCGTAATACCCCAGTGCACCTTCATTGCCCAATTCACCATAGCTGCCGCGCAGTTTCAAAGCATTGAGCCAGGTTGTGTTTTGCATGAAAGCTTCTTTCTTAATATTCCATCCCAATGCTACAGATGGAAATACGCCATAACGACTATTGGCTCCAAAGACGGATGAACCATCTCTCCTGACCGTTGCCTGTAATAAATATTTTCCATCATAGTCATAATTCAGTCTTCCGAAAGTTGACAGCCTTACGTATTTGTTGTTTGAACCTGCTGCATTATAGGTGCCACCCAAGCCCGCACTGATAGTGTTGAAGTTGGGATCGGAAAATCCGCCTGGCACTTCGGTTTCCACAATTTTTCCGTTTACTACAGACCGGATAACCGTTTTGCCATCGGCAGTAACACTCAGAAATTCATTCGTTTTTTGAAGGGCCGAATAACCGGCAAGTAAATCGAGGTGATGGTTTTGCACGGAGAAATTATAATTCAGCGTGTGCTCCATCAATTGCTCTTTGTAATTTGAGCGATTGTTATAAACATAGGGATAGGATATTGACGGATCATTGGCATTGGCTCTGAATGGCG
>JBIQMB010000026.1:0-13541 GCA_044463745.1 Chitinophagaceae bacterium
GGCGGCTGCTGAAGAAGCGACGGCCGATGGCCTGAACTGGGTATTTTCTCCGATGGTGGATATAGCCCGTGATCCGCGCTGGGGTAGGGTTAGCGAGGGCTCGGGCGAAGATCCTTTTCTTGGCGGGGTCATTGCGCAGGCCATGGTAAAGGGATACCAGCAGAATGATTTGTCGAAGAATAATACGGTGATGGCTTGCGTCAAACACTTTGCGCTTTACGGTGCTTCGGAAGGGGGACGAGATTATAACACCGTTGACATGAGCCGGATAAAAATGTATAACGCCTATTTACCTCCTTACAAAGCTGCTGTAGATGCAGGAGTGGGAAGTGTGATGACATCTTTTAATTTGGTGGACGGTATCCCGGCTTCTGGTAATAAGTGGTTGATAACCAGTTTGTTACGTAACGAATGGGGGTTTAAAGGATTTGTTGTTTCTGATTATACTTCCATTAATGAAATGGTTAACCATGGCATGGGTGATGATAAGAAAGTAACGGAACTGGCTCTAAACGCAGGTATGGATATGGACATGGTAGGAGAGGAGTTTATCAATTATGCCGAAAGTCTGATTAAAGAAGGAAAGGTTTCAGAAGCCACCATTGATCAGGCGTGTCGCAAAATATTGGAAGCCAAATACAAACTGGGCCTGTTTGATGATCCTTACATGTATGTAAGTGAAGAAAGAAACAAAAAGGAAATGATGAGTCCGGATAAACTGGAACTCAGCAAACAGGCAGCTATTGAAAGCATGGTGTTATTAAAAAATGAGGGGCAGGCGCTACCTCTCCGCGCTGATAAGAAAATTTTGTTCGTTGGACCACTGGTCAAAGACCAGCGTAACCTTATCGGAAGCTGGAGTGGTGCCGGAGATTATAAACAGGCAAAAAGTATTTGGGACGCTCTAATCGCTTCCGGAAGAAAAAATATTAGCTATGCTAAAGGGTGTAATTTGGTAGATGACGAAGAACTTATAAAGAAACTAAACCCGCATGGTGCGATGCTTACTAAGGATAGCCTATCGCCCCATACATTAATAATTCAGGCCGTATCAGCGGCATATAAGTCTGATATAGTGGTAGCCGTATTGGGTGAGCCTTTTGGTATGACGGGCGAAGCCGCCAGTGTTACGGATATCCGATTGCTCGAGAACCAAAGAATACTTTTAAAAGCATTAAAACAAACCGGAAAACCGATTGTCTTGGTTTTGATGAATGGAAGACCATTAGATCTTTCGTGGGAAAATGAAAATCTGGATGCAATTCTGGAAACCTGGTATGGCGGTACAATGGCCGGCCCGGCTATTATGGATGTTTTGTACGGTGATGCCAATCCTTCGGGGAAACTTGCCATGTCTTTTCCGCGTAATGTTGGCCAGATACCGGTTTATTATAACCATGAAAACACAGGACGTCCTTTTGACCCAAATCAAAAATACACCTCCAAATATCTGGATGCATCCAATGAGCCGTTATTTCCGTTTGGTTACGGAATCGGTTATTCTCCTTTTCATTATAGCGATATATCACTGAGCCAGATGGTATTAAATCCCGGTGAAAACATCTCTGCTTCGGTTACCATTACCAATACCGGTAAAATGGCAGGAAAAGAGACCGTACAATTATACGTTCGGGATATGGTGGGGTCTGTAGCGCGTCCGGTCAAAGAACTTATCGGATTTCAATCCGTAACGCTTGGCGCAGGAGAATCGAAAAAGATTTCCTTTACCATTGATGTAAACCAGCTTAGGTTTTACAACAGCGATCTAAAATATGTGTACGAGCCGGGAGATTTTAAACTCTTTATTGGTACCAACAGTCGGGATGTAAAAGAAGCCTCTTTCAAAATTCCCTAATGAATGATTATTCGGGTTTTTGGATCCACCCGCCACCAAAATAAGGTTGCAAAGCCACGGGTATTTGTATTCCTTCCGATGTTTGGTGATTTTCAAGTAATGCTGCCACTATCCGGGGTAAAGCCAATGACGAACCATTTAAAGTATGCGCCAACTGCGGCTTATTGTTTTCATCCCGATAACGTATTTTGGCCCGGTTTGCCTGAAACGTTTCAAAATTACTTACCGAACTTACTTCGAGCCATTTTTCTTGCGCAGCACTATACACTTCGAAATCGTAGGTTAGGGCAGAAGCGAAACTCATGTCTCCTCCGCAAAGTCGGAGAATTCTGTATGGCAATTCCAAATTTGAAATCAGCTTCTCTACGTGCAAAACCATCTCCTCCAATATATCATAACTTTTCGACGGCTCGCATATCTGTACGATTTCCACTTTATCGAATTGATGCAAACGGTTAAGTCCCCTAACATCTTTACCATAACTTCCGGCTTCTCTTCTGAAACAAGGAGTGTACCCCGTTAATTTAACCGGCAATTTATCTGCTGCAATAATTTCGTTTCTAAAAATATTTGTCAATGGCACTTCTGCAGTCGGGATCAGATACATATTATCCGCATTCACAAAATACATCTGTCCTTCCTTGTCGGGCAATTGCCCAGTACCGTAAGCACTGGCTTCATTTACCAGTAGGGGTGCTTCATATTCTGTGTATCCGGCTGCCGCATTATATTCCAGAAAGAACTGGATCAGCGCCCTCTGCAGTTTTGCACCATTTCCTTTATAAAACGGAAAACCGCTTCCTGTTACTTTATTACCCAGTTCAAAATCAATGAGATCATACGTTTTTGCCAGATCCCAGTGGGCGGCCTTACCCGAATCTAAGAGCGGCTTTATTCCGCCTTCTCTTATGATCTCATTTTCTTCCGGCGAATGTCCATAAGGAACAGATTCATGCGGTAGATTAGGTAAAAGTACCAGTTCATTATTTAATTGCTCTTCTACTCCATTCAGTTCCTCACCGTATCTATTTACATCCGATTTTATTTTCAGGACTTCTGCCTTTGCTTCTTCAGCTTTATCCTTCTGGCCGGATGACATGTATTCCTTTATCTTCTTAGATGCCTGATTGATGGATGCCTGGGCTTCTTCCTTTAGGGTAAGGAGCGACCTCCGGTTATCATCCAGTTTTAAAATTTTTTCAATTGCGTCACCTGCCTGAACATTCTTCTTTGCAAGCCGGTGTAGCACTTCCTCTTTATTTTCTCTAATAAATGATATTTGTAACATGCGCGCAAAGATAACAAGCTCCTGGTTTTAGTAATAAAATATCCTTATTTAGTAATCCTCGTCTTTCTCTTGCCGAAATAGAAAATACTGTAGGCCAAATCCTCTTCTCTAAAATTTCATAGAAATGCCCACATACCGAACGCCCATTCAGTTTGAATAAAATTGAGCCGAAAATGAAGTTTCAGTCTTCATGTTCCACGTGGAACAAATTACACTCATCTACCAGCTAATTTTAAAATAATGATAATAATCCCGAAGGATGTTTCACGTGGAACACAAAAAATTTTCATTATCGTAATTTTGCAAGATGTTTCCAGAATACGATGTAATTGTAGTAGGTGCAGGACATGCCGGTTGCGAAGCCGCTGCAGCCGCTGCCAACATGGGCAGTAAAACCCTTCTTATAACCATGAATATGCAGAATATGGCTCAAATGAGTTGTAATCCCGCTATGGGCGGCATTGGTAAGGGGCAGATTATCCGAGAAATTGACGCTTTGGGAGGTTATACCGGTATTGTCACCGATGAATCTACCATTCAATTCAGGATTCTTAACCGGAGTAAAGGGCCTGCAATGTGGAGTCCGAGAGCACAAAACGACAGAATGTTGTTTTCAATGCGATGGAGAAAAGCTTTGGAGCAAATAGATAACCTGGATTTTTATCAGGATTCTGTTATCGAACTAACCAAAAAAGGAGACCGGATAACCGGCATTAAAACCAGAATGGGCCACGAAGTTTCTGCAAAGGCAGTCATTCTTACCAATGGAACATTCCTAAACGGTATCATACATATCGGTACAAACAAGATCACGGGTGGAAGAATGGCTGAGAAAGCCTCTGTCGGTATCACTGAAAACCTGGTAGAGTGGGGGTTTGAAAGCAGTAGGCTCAAAACTGGTACACCACCAAGGGTTGACGGGCGTTCCCTTGATTATTCAAAGATGGAAGAACAGAAAGGGGATGAGGTAATAACCGGCTTTTCATTCCTAAAAACAGAATTGCCCACCAAACAAAGAAGCTGCTGGATAACCTATACAAATAAGGAGGTGCATGAAATCCTTAAAACCGGGTTTGATGAAAGTCCCATGTTTCAGGGAAGGATTCAAGGGGTAGGCCCGCGATACTGTCCAAGTATAGAAGATAAAATCAATCGATTTGCGGATAAGGAAAGGCATCAAATATTCGTAGAGCCCGAAGGTTGGGAAACCGTAGAGGTATATGTGAATGGATTTTCCTCGTCTCTGCCCGAAAGTGTGCAGTACAAGGCTATTAGAAGGATACCGGGTTTTGAAAATTGTAAACTGTTCAGACCCGGCTATGCCATTGAATATGATTATTTCCCTCCTACACAGCTAAAATTCACCCTGGAAACCAAACTGGTTAAAAACCTGTTCTTTGCAGGTCAAATTAACGGAACTACCGGGTACGAAGAAGCTGCATGTCAGGGAATAATGGCCGGGATTAACGCTCATCTTGCCATTCATGATCAGGAACCCTTTATCCTGAAAAGAAATGACGCTTATATCGGTGTTCTCATTGATGACCTGATCAATAAAGGGACGGAAGAACCATACCGAATGTTCACCAGTAGAGCCGAGTTCAGAACACTGCTACGTCAGGATAATGCGGATTTAAGACTGACGGAAAAAAGCTATCGACTGGGTTTGGCTTCTCAATTCAGAATGAATGCGGTAAGGCAAAAGGAGAAGGAAATAAAGGAAATCATTTCTACAATGCGCGAAACCGGAGTTTATGAATCGGCGAATCGATTTCTTGCTTCCATTGATGCACCCGTTCTCTCACAAAAAACCAGGGCTGCTCAGATATTATTACGACCGGCAGTAGATATTCAAATGATGATAGACGCCATACCGGAATTAAAACACCTCAACGAATTTTCAACCGATTCATTAAAGGAAGCCGAAATCCAAATCAAATATGAGGTATATTTGAAAAAGGAAATGGAAATGGTAGAAAAATTAAATACGCTGGAAAATCTGATTATTCCGGATTCATTCAACTATGATAAAATTTCTTCATTGAGTACAGAAGCCCGGCAAAAATTTAATAGAATTCGTCCACAAACCCTCGGGCAAGCCAGTAGAATCAGCGGTGTCAATCCGAGCGATGTACAAATATTAATGGTATATATGGGCAGATAGGAGGTCCAAAACTAAAACGAAATACAGATATGAATATTAAAATTCCATCAGGAGCAAGTAAAAAACAGGTGTTCGATATTGTTGAGCAGGAGTTGAAGAATATGGCTTTCAATATTGATTCGGCCGATAGGAACAGGCCATGGGGCGGATTTTTTAAGATAGATGAAGCGGATACGCAGAAATTCATTCAAACATTCTTTAATGATGTTCCTGTAAGTGACGTAAAAAAAACTGAGAAACTTAGTCCAAAAATTCTGATCGTAGAAGAAAATAAAAGGCTTAGCTGGCAGTATCATCACCGCCGTTCTGAAATTTGGAAAGTGATCAACGGTTCAGTTTTGGTAGTAAGTAGTGATACGGATGTGGAAAATGATCCTGTAAGAAAATCCTTAAATGAGGTCATCGTTCTGGAAAAAGAAGAAAGACACCGTTTGATTGGTGACACAGGGTGGGGCATTATTGCTGAAATCTGGCAACATGCGGACTCGCAGAATCCAAGCGATGAAGAGGATATAGTGAGGGTTCAGGACGATTTTGGCAGATAAAAGAGTTAATATTCCTCAATTCATAAACGTAAATCCATTATAAAGCTGCTGTAACAATTAACTTTGTATCATGAACAACACTGAATTAGAGAAAGTAGCGCTTACCCCAAAAGACTTTGTTACGGATCAGGAGGTCAGATGGTGTCCGGGGTGTGGCGATTACTCCATTCTTGCTCAGGTACAAAAGGTTTTTCCTACACTGGGCATCCCGAGAGAAAACTTTGTAATCATCAGCGGTATCGGTTGTAGCAGCCGTTTTCCGTATTACATAAATACTTTTGGTATGCATAGCATACACGGCAGGGCTACTGCCATTGCCAGCGGATTAAAAGCTACCCGGCCTGAGCTGAGTATCTGGATTGTAACCGGAGATGGGGATAGCCTGAGCATAGGCGGTAATCATACCATCCATTTATTACGGAGAAACTTTGATGTGAATGTACTTCTGTTTAATAACGAGATCTATGGCCTTACCAAGGGTCAGTACTCTCCTACTAGTGGGCAGAAGAAAATAACCAAAAGCAGTCCTTACGGCAGTATCGACCATCCTTTCAACCCCGCTTCATTGGCGTTGGGTGCCGGTGCCACATTCTTTGCACGCAGTATGGATCGCGATCCCAAACATTTACAGTACGCATTGTTAAGGAGCCACCAGCATAAAGGCGCTTCATTTTTGGAAATATATCAGAACTGCAATATTTTCAACGATGGTGCTTTTGAAATTTTCACCGACAAAAAAACAAAACCGGAAGAAACGATCTTTTTAGAGCATGGCCAGCCACTAATATTTGGCAGCGAAAAAAACAAGGGAATTAAATTTGATGGCCTGAAGCCGATAGTGGTGAATATTGGTACCGAAGTATCTGTAAATGACCTTTGGATACATGATGAAAAAGATTTATATAAAGCTCATGCGCTCGTAAGAATGTTTGATGACCCGAATAATGAAAACCATCTTCCACGGCCTTTTGGCGTATTCTATGATGTAGAGCGACCCACTTATGAAGATCTGCTTCAGGAACAAATAATGGTTGCCAGGGAAAGAAACAGCGGTATGGTATTAGATGACCTTCTTCGTGGAAAACAAACCTGGGAAATCAAAAATGAAAAGCCGGTTTTAGTTTAAGTTATACAAAAATATAAAAGGCTTTAAATCACTGTACTGAAGAATGTTTTTAAAAACCTTGGGAGAGGTAGTGATTCTGCGTTTATTGATATCTACAATTTCGTGAACTTCAATTAGTTTTTCTGTCTTCTCTACACCATAGAGTAAATCGTGCAGAGATTCGATCTCTTCATCAATTTTTTCCTGACTCACATTTTCGGCAAGCAACACCAAAAGTTCACGGTTAAACTTTTTCATTTCACTATCGGATTTTAATATCCAACCATTCCCTGCTTGTTCGGACATCCACAGTTACCTTTTTTAGAGGCTGTACAACTAATCATGCTAATACTTATAACAACGAACAAAGCCAGAATGATTTTTGACAAATTTTTCATTAAAAATGGATTGAAGTAATGAGTTACTGACATAAAGATTCTTAACGTTATAATCAGTAAAATATTACCGATACTAAATTACATTAATTTCACCACTTAATTTGAAAAAATTTTATTAGTGGATTATAAAATTCCGGAAAGCAAAAATCTCACCGTTTTACTGTCTTGCCTGGATTGGGGCCTTGGCCACACAACCCGCTGTATTCCAATCATTAAGGAGTTTATAAACCACGGATTTCATGTAGTCATCGCCGCTACCTCTGTTCAAACAATTGTTTTAAAACAAGAGATTTCAGGAGCTGAATTTGTTAATATTGAAGGATACAATATTCGGTATAGCAAACGAAAAAAGTTTTTTGGCTTAACCATTTTTTGGCAGCTACCCAAAATATTGCGTGCGATTTATAAGGAAAAGAAACTGATTAAAACAATCTGCAACCAACGGCAAATAGACCTGATTTTTTCGGACAATCGGCCGGGTTTCAGATCAAAAAGCATCTATTCCATTTATCTCACACACCAAATAAATATACAAACCGGAAACAAATTAACTTCACGAATAGCTTCGACTCTTCATCAACATTTTATTAAAAAATTCAATAAATGCTGGATACCTGACGAAGATTCACCAAACCTTTCCGGAGTGCTTTCTCATGGTAAAACCCTGGAAATCCCAATCCACTATATAGGCCCATTATCCCGATTTGAAAAACTGAATCTTGAAAAAGAAAATCATATCGCCATTATTTTATCCGGACCGGAACCTCAAAGAACCATCTTAGAAAATCTGCTACTAACTCAGATAAAGTACACTGAAAAAAAAATTATCCTGGTGAGAGGATTGCCGGATAATCAATCAACTC
Organism: Chitinophagaceae bacterium; assembly: GCA_044463745.1. Classification (GTDB taxonomy): domain Bacteria; phylum Bacteroidota; class Bacteroidia; order Chitinophagales; family Chitinophagaceae; genus Ginsengibacter. Next base: position 8,219 of record JBIQMB010000026.1, read on the forward strand.
TACCGGCTCCCCGGCCAAATATCCGGATAATCAATCACCTTCAGGCAGCAGAACTTAACGAGGTACTCAACAAATCAGCCATCATTTTAAGCAGATCGGGCTATACGACCATAATGGATCTGGTAAAAACGGATGCAAAGGCAATACTGATTCCAACCCCTGGTCAGGGCGAACAGGAATACCTGGCCGAGTATTTGTATGAAAAAAAATACTTCATATCTGCAAACCAGCACAATTTTTCATTGTCGCGCAGCGTTGATGAATTAAAAGAAATTAAATTTATAAGACCGCCATTCAATTTCGAATTGTATAAAGATTTCATTGCCGAATTAAGAGATAAATTGGACAGGAATAAAAACAGAGGATGAAGATAACGGAGCAAAAAAGCAGTCATAACAATTAAGATTGAAGTCGGGTTCAAATTCGATTCAAAGATAGGCATTCGGAACTGAAAGCCGCACTGATAGCTGATTATCAGTCGCATTCATCCCAAATTGTGAATTAGTAAAGTAATAATAGATAATAATACTTTTATTTAAATAGAGACTATTATTATTAGGGATGTGAATTTGTGGAAAGAAAAATCCGGACACTTTTGGTAATTTCAAAACAGTCGGTTTTCCACATTAATTCACAAAAGTATCCACCCCCGAACCCTTATATTTATATGGTTTTATTTGAAGAAGTTCACACGCGTGGAAAACCATCACCCTGAAAAAGTTATTTTTATTTTTCTGCTTTCTCTTTGTGAATTGGATAAGGAAAATTTGGGCACAGTTTCATCATCTTAGCAAACATCATTATATCATACCCGATTTATTAAAAGTTGTTCATCCATCACTGAAAAATCAGATGGGGTTATCCACATAAAAAAATATTTATGAACAACAAATGTGGAATTAGATTTACGGCGTTAATCATAGAAGAGATTTTGGTAATTCAATAGATGTTGTTTTAGAATGTGAAATATCATGTAGTGGATAAAAACGCCCTGCGCTGCACCGGCCTTTTCCTTAAATTTGTAGCATGAATTATTTAGAAGGCCTGAATGAACCGCAGCGTGAAGCCGTATTACACAGAGAAGGCCCCATCATGATTATTGCCGGAGCCGGAAGTGGAAAAACAAAGGTACTTACTACCCGTATTGCTCATTTATTAGCCACGGGTGTAGATGCTTTCAGAATACTTGCCCTTACATTTACCAATAAAGCTGCTGCCGAGATGCGCGAAAGAATTGAGAAGATTCTTGGAACCAACGAAGCACGCAATTTATATATAGGTACATTTCACTCAGTTTTTGCAAGAATACTTCGGGCAGAAGCTGAAAAGTTGGGTTATCCACGAAATTTTTCGATCTACGATACCGAAGATTCAAAGAACGTATTGAAGGCCATCATTAAAGAGTTGAACCTGAGTGACAAGGTTTACAAGCCCTCTTCGGTTTACAACCGCATTTCGTCTGCTAAAAATAGCCTGATTACTGCCGCAGAATACCTCAACGATTTTGCTCTTCAAAATCAGGATATCAAAACCAACCGCCCGCTGATAGGTAAAATCTATGAGGCTTATACCGAAAGGTGTATGCGGAACGGGGCTATGGATTTTGACGATCTGCTCCTGAAGTTTTATCAGTTACTCACCACCTTTCCCGAAAGTCTGAGTAAATATCAGCGCAAGTTTGAATACATCATGATAGATGAATATCAGGATACAAACAATGCGCAGTATCAGATAATAAAGCTGCTGGGGGCCATGCACGAAAATGTGGCTGTAGTAGGGGATGATGCGCAGAGTATTTACAGCTTCAGAGGAGCCACCATTGAAAATATTCTCAAGTTTCAGTCTGATTATGATGATGCCAGGGTTGTAAAACTTGAACAAAATTATCGCAGCTCTCAGAATATTCTTAACGCAGCCAACATCGTCATAGCCAAAAATAAAGGGCAAATTCCTAAAAAGTTATGGACGAGCAATGTAATCGGTGAAAAAATAAAACTGGTAAGAACCAATACAGATAATGACGAAGGCAAGTATGTAGCTGATCAGATTCAGGAACAAAAACTTCGCAATCATTATCACAACAGCGACTTTGCCATCTTGTATCGAACGAACGCACAGAGCCGGAGTTTTGAAGAAAACCTGCGACGTATGAATATTGCCTATAGGATTTATGGCGGTATCAGCTTTTATCAAAGGAAAGAAATTAAGGACTTTCTATCTTACCTCCGTGTCATCATCAACCCGCACGATGAGGAAGCACTGAAAAGAATCATTAATTATCCGGTAAGGGGAATTGGAAAGACAACCATTGAGAGAGCGATATTGGCCGCCAATAACCAACAAATTTCTTTATGGGAAGCGCTCAGGAATGCCTCGCAGTCCGGTCTCAGAGGGGCATCGGTAGAAAAAATCAAAGAGTTTGTTTTGATGATAGAAATGTTCCAAAGCGAATTAACCCGAAAGAATGCTTATGATGTAGCCGTACTCGTAGGCAAGCACACCGGATTGGTAAAGGAATTATTTAACGATAAAACGGTAGAAGGCCTGGCCAGATATGAAAACGTGCAGGAACTACTGAATGCGATAAAAGAATTTACAGCTACGCCAACCGAAGACGGCGAACTACTGGATAAAAGCCTCGGAAGTTACTTGCAGCAGATTACCTTATTGGCGGATGCAGATGAAGATAAGGAAGAAAGTGATGTAGTAAAATTGATGACCATCCACGCAGCCAAGGGTCTTGAATTTCCGGTTGTTTTTGTTGGAGGACTCGAAGAAAATCTATTTCCCTCCGGGATGTCAATCAATACCATAGAGGAATTAGAAGAAGAGCGCCGTTTGTTTTATGTTGCCATTACCAGAGCCAAGTCTCGCCTGTTTCTTACCTATGCCAATACGCGCTATAAATTCGGAAGTTTGATCCAAAACGACCCGAGCCGGTTTGTAGAAGAACTGCCCGAGGAACAGGTAGATCATTCTTATGCCGGATTTCATAGTGGTAACTTCCAGTTTGGCAGAAGAGCGACCACCGGCGGATTTGCGCAGGCTGCTAACCAGGCCAAGCGCCGCTATGGGCCTCCACCATTGAAGCCAAAAGAAAAACCGCTTTATACTTCACCGGTTCCCAACCCCAAGGTTCAGGAACATGAGCCGAGTATGGGATTTGTTCCTAGTGCGGTCACGGACATAGAAGTGGGTAAGCGGGTTGAACATCAACGGTTCGGTTTTGGCGAAGTAATTAAAATGGAAGGGGCGGCACATAACCCCGTTGCCACGATCCGTTTTGAAACAAACGGCGAAAAAAAGATTATGCTTAACTATGCAAAACTGATGGTTCATCCGGGTGGCCTAAACAATTAAATCATCCATGAAAAGAACCGGCCTCCTAAATAATACCCAGTGTTTTACTGGCAAAAACCTGTAAATTATTTGGATGCAATTATGCGGAGCAGCAGCATCATGTAGAATGTTTTTATAGTCCATTAAGGCAACTTATGCCTACATTAACGAAATCATAAAAGTATTATCTATTCTATTAAATTGTATGAGCGGTGCCGATCGGCACTTACTCTATTATAATTTTGAGCGTCAATAAAAATCAAAAACATGAGATTAATTCAACTCATATTCTTTCTTTTGTTTCTTTCACCGGCTGTTTTTTCACAGACAAATACGGTACAAGGAACAATTAAAGATACCACCGCTAACATACCTATTTACAGAGCTTCGGTTTCTGTACTCGGATTACAAGATTCAGTTTTACAGGCCTATACCCGAACGGATAATAAAGGACATTTTAAAATTAGTTCCTTAAAAGACGGCGATTATTTTTTATTAGTCACCTATCCCAAATATGCAGAGTATGTGGAATTGTTTTCTGTTTCCAATGGGCAAACTGAGGATTTAAAAATGATATCGATGACGGAAGCTGCCAAGCTTTTGGATGAAATTGTGATTTCTCAGCCATCGATTTTAGTAAAAGGCGATACCACAGAGTACATTGCTGACAGTTTCAAAGTAAGAGAAAATGCATCTGTAGAAGATTTATTGAAAGTGCTGCCGGGCATACAGGTTGATAAGGATGGGAAGATTGTAGCTCAGGGAAAGCAAGTTCAGAAAGTATTGGTAGACGGGGATGAATTTTTTAGTGATGACCCGACAGTGGCCACGAAAAATTTGCGTGCAGATGCGATAAAAAAAGTTCAGGTTTATGATAAAAAGAGCGATCAGGCAGCCTTCACGGGTATAGATGACGGGCAGGAGGTGAAGACGATTGATTTGCAACTCAAGGATGATGCAAAAAAAGGCTATTTTGGAAAAGTCTCCCTGGCAGGATTGGATAAATATTACAATGCTACCGGAATGATAAATTCATTTAAAGCCAAAAGAAAATTATCAGCCTTTGGTGTAGCCAGTACCACCAGCCAGACGGGTCTTGATTTTTCTGACCAGAGTTCACTGGGCTTTGGCGGTGGTGGCGGCATGTTTATGGGTGGCGGTGGACGCGGTGGCGGTGTGGTGGTTATGGGCGGAAGGGCCGGTGGTGGCGGTGGTGGTGATGCGCTGGGAGCCGGAAGCGATTATGGACAGGGACTTCCCGAAAGTATTAAAGCCGGACTGCATTATTCAGATAAATGGAAGGAAGGAAAAAATTCAGCCGGAGGTAACTATTTATTCAATCAGGTAGATACGCGCGCCGGTGGAAACACATTTAGCCAAAATACTTTGTTGGATAGTGTATATTACAATAGAAACACTTCTACTTCCAACTCAAGCAGATTGCAGCATTCGGTGAGTGGAAATATGGAAATCCAGATTGATTCGAGTTCGCAGGTTCGTGTTACGGTTAATGGAAACACCGGAACCACCAGCAAAACCGGACAGAATTTATCCGAGGTATTAAGTGAAGAACTTTCGACCGTTAATAAAAGTGACAACCGAACTTCTGACCGAAGCGATTTCAATTCATTGACCACAAATGCATTTTATAGAAAGAGATTTAAGACTGAGGGAAGAACCATGAGTATCAATTTCAATCAGCGATTCAATGATTCCAAGAGCAATGGGTTTCTGAATAATAAAGCTCAGTTTTATGATAAGGACGGAACTTTGATCAGAGAAGACCTTACAGATCAAAACAAAGTTAACACGACCGAAAACCAAACCTGGGAAGTAAGAGCTAGTTACACCAACCCATTAGGAAAAAATTCGTACCTGGAACTAAACTACTCCTTTAATAATAATAACAACGATCAGAAGAGACTGAGTTATGATAAGGATGGAACAGGTAAATACCAGGAACTGGTGGATTCGTTGAGCAGTG
>JBIQMB010000027.1:0-13198 GCA_044463745.1 Chitinophagaceae bacterium
CGATAAATTAGCTTACGAAGTGCAGGATGAGGATTTGGCTTTAGAAGCAATGAAAGTAGCGGAGGAAAAAGTAAAGTATATCACTAGGAATAAACATAAATAATGAGGGAGCTAAACGAAATAGAAGAAGTTGAACAACAAGTAGAAACACTTGAAACGGAAGTGAAGAAATTTGCAGATGGCCTTCCATATTGGTCAAAATTTCTTGCAGAGAAAATTTTGTCGGGCAATGGTATTTCTGATAATGATATTGATACTTCGTGTTCTTATTTACTTGAACATTTAAGACTTAAAGAAGAAACCGAAAAACCTGAAATTGAGATTGACTACAATGCTGAAAATACAGGAAATTATAAATCAGATTTACTTCTTACAAAACTTGAAAATGTTGAAGGCGTAAACGCCTTAACAGAAAATCAGACAATAGAATTTAGTCCAAACCTAACAATTGTTTACGGTGCAAATGGATCAGGAAAATCAGGTTATGTAAGGCTCTTTAAAAATGTTTTTTATTCAAAAGCACCTGAAACAATTTTGTCAAATGTTCATATTGATGGTGAACACAAATCTATCAATGCAAAATTCACTTTTAAATCAAGTAATCATGAAATTCCATTAGAATTTTCAGAAAAAGATAATGTGGAGTTTCGACAATTCGCTGTGTTTGACGGAAAAGGATTGTTTAAACAACTTGCTGATAAAAATGAATTTGAATTTAGACCAGCGGGTTTGAATTTTTTTGCTGACTACACAAATGCTATTATTCGTGTAGAACAAAAATTAAATACTGAAATTCAAACCAAACAATCGGGAAATACAGCAAACGATTTATCCGCTTTATTTGATGGCAATTCGGAAATTAAAACGATTGTTCAAAATCTGAATGCAGAAACAAAAATTGAAGACTTAATAAAATACACCCCTTTTTCTGACGAAGATAAAATACAAAAAGAAGCGATACAAAAACAATATGACGAGCTTTTTTTAGCCTCCAAAGGAAAAGATAAAGAAATAAAAAGTCTTGAAAACATTAGAGGTTTGTTGGCTCAAAATAAGCAAACAACTGAAAAACTTAATCAGTTTTTCACCACTGAAGTAATTGGGAAAGTAAAAACAGCAATTCTGGATTGTATTTCAAAAGAAGCGACTGCAAAAGCAGAGGGAATTGAAAATTTTAAAACCGAAAAAATACAAGGTGTAGGAACAGAAGAATGGAAAAATTTTATCGTTTCTGCTGAAGCATTTGCTAAAACGCAAAAAACAAAAAATGCGGTTTATCCTGAAAATGGCGATAACTGTTTGCTTTGCCAACGGCCTCTTTCAGACGAGGCACAAGAGCTAATTTCAAACTATTGGAGTTTTATAAAAAGCGTTGCAGAGCAAAACGCAAAACAAGCACAAGATAAACTTGATGAAATAAAAAATAAATATGAGAATTTAATCTTTGATTTATTTCCGCAAGACAATACGCTTACCGTTTGGCTAACTGAAAAATATCCAAATGAGTTAGAAGCATTAAAGCTGAAACTTACCGAGCAAAAAACACTTGCTCAAAACATCATTTCAGATATTCAAAACAAAACAGCAACTGAAAGAACAGCATTACAAATTAGTGTCGAACAACACACAACAATAGACACAGCTATTGACGAAGATATAAAGTTGCAAAACGGAGATGAGCAAAGTAAAGAATTAGAAAAATTACTGAACTCAAAAACACTTTTAGAACACAAAGAAAAATTTAATACACATTTTTCAAAGTTTGAAACTTTTGTCAATAATCAGGTTTGGGTTAAAAAAGCTAAAAAAGCCGATTATGCAAAACAGACAATAACTAAAACTGAAAAAGCATTATCAAACAAATATTTCAATCAAAAATACATTGACAGTTTTAATGATGAATGTCAAAAACTAAACGGAAATTTTGGTATTGACATTAATCACACAGGTTCAGCAGGGAAATCGTACAGACAACTCAAACTAAAAGGAAAAAATCCTAATGCGGTTTTGAGTGAGGGCGAACAAAAAGTAATTGCCATTGCTGATTTTCTTGCAGAAATGCACTTATCGGAAGTAAACAAAGGAATTATTTTTGACGACCCTGTTACTTCGTTGGATAATGATAGAAAAAAACAAATTGCTGAACGCTTGGCTTTTCAAGCAACTTTAAAACAAGTAATCATCTTTACTCACGATTTAGTTTTCTTTTATCACATCAAGAATTTCAGTAAGAAATTTCTGAATGGAATTAATAACAGTTTTGCTCATCATTCTTTGGAACGTGAAAGTCCGTTGTGTGGAAAAGTTGTAGCAAATACAAGCCCCGCAAATGAAGGACAATATCACGAACCTACAAAAGCAGAAGAATGGTTGCGAAAAAGTAAAGCTACCAATGGAAATGAAAAGATTGATTGTGCAAAAGCAGGATTGTCCGCCTTACGAACTTCTTATGAAGCATTAGCAATCTTTACCATTTTGGGTGGAACAGTACAACGTTTTGACCCACAAATTAGAATGGGAAGATTAAAAGATATAAAATTTGACAAATCACTTATTGAAACCATTATTGAAATACACGGAGAAATATCTGATTTGATTGAAGGACATCTTCCGTCTGATGAATTTGGAATTATCCCAAGTCCCGAATTATTGGAAGAACAAATAGGGAATTTTAAAAAATTGAAAGAACAATTAAAGAATTTACAATAACGATATGCCAACACTCAATTTTAAAGGAAAAACATTTGTGCAAAACCACCATTTGGCGGTGAAGTATCACCAACTTGTGCCGAAGGCAGAATTCAGCCTTACGGATAAAGTTTCTTTGCACGATAACCTGATAATACAAGGCGACAACCTGAAAGCTTTAAAAGCATTGTTGCCAACTTATGCAGGAAAAGTAAAGTGCATTTACATAGATCCGCCTTACAACACAGGTAATGAAAATTGGGTTTATAATGATAATGTAAACAACCCGATGATTAAAGAATGGTTAGGTAGTGTGGTGGATAAAGAAGACATGACACGCCATGATAAATGGCTTTGCATGATGATGCCACGTTTGAAACTTTTGAAAGAATTAATGCGCTTAGATGGAGCGATATTTATCTCAATTGATGATAACGAATTAGGCAATCTATTGAACTTATGCAATGAAATATTTGGTGAGGAAAACTTTATCGCTACGTTTCCACGAATAACAAAAAAAGCTGGAAAGACAACAGGAGGAATTGCTAAGAATACAGACTACATAATTGCGTATAAAGGGTGTTTGAACCTTGAATTGTTTCCAGATATTTTAGATACGGATGATTATGATTTGGAAGATGAATATCTGGAGGAACGAGGGAATTACAAATTAACACAAACCTTAGATTATGGCTCTATTCAATATAGTCCATCCTTGGATTATGAAATAGAACTAAACGGAGAAATATTTCGTCCAGGTTCTGCTACAAAGAAAAAAATGGAAGAAAGAATTAAAAGAAATCCTAAAAGTGATTTTTGCTGGAGATGGAGTAAAGAACTATTTGATTTTGGATTAAAGAATGGTTTTGTAATTGTAAAGGAATCCAAAAATGGAAAAAGGATTTATACCAAAACGTATGCAAACGCCACAATAAAAAAGAAAGAAAATGAGTATTATGTGGAAACAATAGAAAGAACTAAAAAGGTTACGACGCTCGAATTTGTAAATAATGAATATTCAAATGATAATGCCCGGAAAGAAATTGATTCTGTATTTGGAAGCCGTGTATTTGAATATTCTAAACCCAAGTCAATAGTAAAGAAATTGGTGGCAATGGTCACTGATAAGACTTCAATTATCCTCGACAGCTTCGCGGGCTCAGGAACCACCGCACACGCTGTTTTAGAACTCAACAAAGAAGATGGAGGCAATCGCCAATTTATTTTGGTGGAGCAGGAAGATTATGCAGACACGATTACAGCAGAAAGAGTAAGAAGGGTTATCAAAGGCGTACCAACTGCAAAGAGCGAATTACTTAAAAAAGGTACGGGCGGGTCATTCAGTTATTTTCAGTTAGGGAAAACCATAGAAATGGAAAATTTGCTGAGAGGTAAAAATCTTCCATCTTTCACAGAGTTTGCGCGATATCTTTTTTATACCGCTACGGGAGAAGAGTTTGACGAAAAGAAAATTAATACAAATACCGGATTCATAGGGGAAAGCAAAAGTTATGAAGTATATCTGTTTTATAAAAACGATTTGGAATGGCTCAAGCTAAATGCTTTGACATTGGATATATGCAAAGGATTACCAAAATTCAAAGGTAAGCAGCGTTTGGTTTTTGCACCTGCCAAGTATGTTGATGATTATACTTGCCTGGAATACCGAATTGATTTTTGCCAGTTACCTTACGAAATTTATAGAATACAGAAGTAGCTTTAACCACAAAGAACACAAAGATTTTTACAAGGAACACGAAGTGAAATGACTGAAAACGAAATATCTCACAAAGTAATTGGTTTGGCAATGGAAGTTCATACTGCATTGGGTGCCGGCTTATTGGAAAGTGCTTATAAAGAATGTTTGTATTACAAAATTGGTAAGGCAGGTTTATTCGTAGAAAAAGAAAAGCCAATGCCTTTAATTTTTGAAGAAGTAAGATTAGAATGTGGTTATAGAATTGATTTATTAGTAGAGAATAAATTGGTTATTGAAATAAAAAGTGTGGAAGCCTTAAATGATGTTCATTTAGCTCAAATACTAACCTATATGAAGTTGGGAAATTATAAATTGGGGCTTTTAATCAACTTTAATGTAGCATTATTGAAGTATGGAATTAAACGAGTAATAAACGGCACTTTGTGACCTCTGTGTAAATCTTTGTCAACTTTGTGGTTGAAATTTATCCATAAAGAATAATAACCACAAAGAACACCAAGCTAAATACACAAAGTACAGTAAGTAAAATTGCAAATAAAAGCATGAAACTAAAAATTTATCAGGATAAAGTTTTAAAAGCACTCAAAGACTATTTGAGTGCCTTAGCCGATGCCAAAAAAGAGTTTGAAGAGATTGCCGAACTCAAACCGCATTTGGCAAAGCATATCAATTTTCCGATAGAAGCATGGGAAAAATCGACAGGCCGTACCATATATAGCTCAAAAACGAACGGCCTGGAAGAACCTATGCCGGATATATACCTGAAGGTGCCGACAGGTGGCGGAAAAACTTTATTGGCTTGTCACGCCATTGATAGTATTCAGAAAACGTATCTCAACAAACAAACAGGCCTGGTGCTTTGGGTTGTACCAACCACACAAATTTACCGGCAAACAATAGCAGCACTCAAGGACCGAGACCACCCGTACAGGCGCGTTTTGGATATTTCAAGTGGTGGAAGAACATTGATAAAAGAGAAAACTGAAATATTTAACCGTTTAGACGTAGAGGAACATTTGGTGGTTTTACTTTTGATGTTGCCATCGGCAAACCGCCAAAATAAAGAAACGTTGAAAGTATTCCGGGATCAAGGTGGGTTTACTGATTTTTTTCCGAGAGAAGATGATTTTGAAGGGCATAAAAAACTAAAGGAATTGATTCCCAATTTAGACTGCTTCACAACCGAATGGGAGATATTCGGTACTCAAATAAAAACTTCCTTAGGTAATACATTAAAAGTATTGCGGCCGCTTGTGGTAATTGATGAAGGCCACCGGGCTTATGGAAAGTTAGCCAGAGAGACCATAAGAAATTTCAACCCTTCATTTATTCTTGAACTTTCGGCAACCCCGCCACCAAATAGCAACGAGCTGGTAAAAATTACAGGTAGAGAATTGCATGAAGAGGAAATGATAAAATTGGATATTCATTTAACCAACAAAACAAGCCTGGATTGGAAAGATACCTTATTGGCAAGCTTTGAAAAACGAAATGATTTAGAAAAAAGGGCAAAGGAATATGAAGCTAACACCGGAGAATATATTCGGCCAATTTGCCTGATACAAGTTGAGCGGACAGGAAAAGATCAACGAGATAAAAGATATATTCATGCAGAGGATGCCAAAGAATATTTAATAAAAAAGTGTAATGTTCCAGAACGCCATATTGCTATAAAATCAAGCGAAAAAGACGATATAGAGGGGATTGACCTGTTTGGGCAAGATTGCGAAATACGGTACATTATTACCAAACAAGCCTTGCAAGAGGGTTGGGATTGTTCATTTGCGTATGTGCTTACCATACTTACCAATCCAAGTTCTGCAACAGGAATTACACAATTGATTGGGCGCATCTTAAGACAACCATTTGCTCGAAAGACCAAAGTGCAGGATTTGGATGAATGCTATGTTTTTACGTTTCGCCAAAATGCAAAATCGTTGGTAAGCGACATCAAAAAAGGGCTGGAAGATGAAGGTTTGGGCGACATTGGAGGACGAATCGTAAGTGATGAGGCAGGTGTAGATACAGGAGATTTAAAAGAACGCGAAACCCAATATCGCCCGGGATTTAAAAAATTTGAGGGCAAAATTTATTTGCCCAAGTTCGTTGTTCAGGAAACGGAGAGTTGGCGTGATTTGAATTTTGAAATTGACATTTTAAGTGAAATAGATTGGGACGATATCAATATTGATGAAATATCAAATCTTTCCTTGCAAAAGAAATTAAGCAAAGAACAGGAGATTGTGTTAGGATTGAGCCATGAGGAGCAAGAGCTATTAAGAGAAATTGGTAGAGCTGAAAAAACAGGTACATTGGAAATAGACGAAGTATTTCTGACACGACAAATAACTGAGATTGTTCCCAATCCCTGGTATTGCTTTCAAATTGGCAAAAACACAATAGAATTACTGGAGCAAAAGTACGACCGTGAAACAGTTGCCACCAATTTCGTGTTCATCATTGAAGAATTGAAAAAGATTCTGGATAAAGAGCGTAACCGTTTGTCTGAACAGGTTTTCAGAAAAATGATTAATAATAAAAAGCTTTGCTTTTTCTTAATCGAAAACAAAGGCGGATTTGTATTACCATCCAGAATAAAAGTAAAAAGTAATAAACAGTTGATAAGAAACGACAACACGCCAATTCAAAGGTCATTGTTTGATTATGTTCCTGAAGAGAATATCAACGATCTTGAAAAATCAGTTGCGATTTATCTTGACGAACAGGAAAATCTATTGTGGTGGTATCGTAATATGAGCAAGCAGGATTATCACATACAGGGCTGGAAACGCAGCAAGATTTATCCCGATTTTATTGCAAAAGACAAACAAGCAGATAAGGAAGATTACGGAACTGTATATGTGTTGGAAACAAAAGGTATTCATTTAAAAAATGAGGACACTAAATACAAGCAAGACGTTTTTGCATTATGTAACGAATTAGGGGCGAAAAAACCATGGAAAGAACTATTTGGTGAATTTCCCGACAATAATTTTCAATTCCAGGTAGTATTTGAGGATGAATGGGAAAACAGAATAAATCAACTATTGTCATAATGTAGTAGATGCATTAGCAGAAACCTGGCATTTCACAATTTCGCAAACCATGCAACAAAAAACGAAAACTTTCGTACACCTACATCTCTTTTAATTCACTAACAACCTGTGTCAGCGATGATTTAGCATCACCGAATAACATTAAACAATTGGGATAACCGAAGAGTTCATTCTCAATACCTGAGTAACCGGGATTCATGCTTCGTTTACAAACGATAACCGTGCGGGCTTTATCGGCGTTCAGTACGGGCATGCCGTAAATGGGACTCTGCGGATTGGTATTGGCGGCAGGGTTAACCACATCGTTGGCACCTACTATCAGCGCTATATCCGTATTGGCAAAGTCATCATTGATTTCATCCATGGTGAACAATTTATCATACGGAACATTGGCTTCGGCCAACAATACATTCATGTGTCCCGGCATTCTTCCTGCTACGGGATGAATGGCAAACCGCACCGAAATATTTTTCTTTTCAAGTAGTTCTGCAAGCTCGCGTACCACGTGCTGGGCCTGTGCTACAGCCATTCCATATCCCGGAACCACGATGACGGAAGATGCCGAATCGAAAAGCATGGCGGTTTCTTCTACGCCCACTTCCTTGATGGTTATTTGCTGGCCTCCGGCCACTCCGGTATCCGTTCCGGATGTTTGGCCAAAACCGCCAAGCAATACACTCACCAATGAGCGGTTCATGGCTTTACACATAATCTGTGTTAGAATAAGGCCGGAAGCTCCCACCAGCGCACCTGCGATTATTAGTACCTGATTGTTAAGTACGAAACCCGTCGCACATGCTGCAATACCGGAATAGGAATTCAACAACGAAATAACTACCGGCATATCGGCTCCGCCAATCGGAATGACCGTGAGTATGCCCAACACAAGACTTATAATCAAAATGGCTGTCAACCACCAGGTATATTCCGGTGCCATAACCGACAAGACAGCAAAGACCAAAACGGCGACAAATAAAACAGCGTTTAAGGGATGCTGCCCTTTAAAAATAATAGCACGGCCACTGATTATACCATTCAATTTTCCGAACGCTACCATCGAACCTGTAAACGTAACCGCACCGATCAGAACACTTAGTAAAATGGATACAACCGCAATGGCACCCAGCGCAGAAACCTCTCCTGTGTTTACGGTTTTCCAATATTCTGAAAGAGCGACCAAAACAGAAGCTGCACCGCCAAAGCCATTCAGAATTGCCACCATTTCAGGCATCTGGGTCATTTTAGCCCTATTGGCCATTAATGCTCCTGCAAAAGAACCGGCAATAATAGTGATGAAGATTTCGGTAAAACTTAATATTTGTCTGTCCAGAAGCGTTACCAGGATTGCTATCAGCATAGCAATGGCACTGATAGCATTACCTCGGCGTGCGGTTGACACTTTTCCCAGCATCTTGATTCCGGTAATAAACAAAACAGATGCTATCAGATAAGCAATTTTGATAATCAGGTCTTGGCTCATTCTTTATTTTTTTCTTTTAAACATCCGTAACATTCTGTCTGTAACCATGTATCCGCCTACGACGTTTATCGTAGCAAGAAACAAGGCGGCAATTCCCAGTACTTTGCTGGCCATTCCGTACTCCTGGCCGGTGGCTACCAAGGCACCGACAATGGTGATACCCGATATAGCGTTTGACCCGGACATAAGGGGCGTGTGCAAAGTGGGTGGTACTTTCGAGATTAATTCAAAACCAACATAACTGGCCAATACCAAAACATAGATCAATACAATGAGGGTTTCTATATCCATGATTATTTTTTATTTAGGATTTCCTGAGTAAAAGTATGAACGAGTTTGCCCTGGTGTGTGATAAGGCATCCTTTGGTAATTTCTTCATCCATCTCCCACTTGAAGCCGTCTTTATCACAAAGGTGCAGTAATAATGCACTTATATTTTTTGCAAAGAGTTCGCTGGCATTAACCGGAACCAGTGCAGGCAGGTTTGATTCACCAATAATGGTAACCCCATGTTTTACTACGGTTTTGTCCTGCTCACTGAGGGTACAGTTGCCACCACTTTCTACAGCCATATCTACAATCACCGAACCCGGTTTCATGCTTTTGACCATATCTTCTGTAACCAGTACAGGAGCTTTTTTACCAATTACGAGGGCTGTCGTAATGACGATATCAGCATCCGCTACGTGTTTGCTCACCAGTTCTTTTTGTTTCTGAAGGTATTCAGCCGAAACTTCTTTGGCATAGCCGCCTACCGTTTGTACGCCTTCCGCTTCCACCTGTAAAAAGCGACCACCCAGAGACTCAACCTGCTCCTTGGTTTCGGGCCGCACATCAGTCACTTCCACCACCGCGCCCAACCGTTTGGCTGTAGCAATGGCCTGTAACCCCGCCACGCCTGCTCCGAATATCAGAACCCTGGCAGGGGTAATCGTACCGGCAGCGGTCATCATTAACGGAAAAATTTTGCCCAGCGCATCCGCGGCCATGATTGCAGATTTATATCCGGCCAGATTGGCCTGAGAACTGAGTGCATCCATTTTTTGCGCGCGCGATATACGCGGAACTGCATCCATGGCGAAGGCAGATATTTTTCGCACGTTCAATGCAGTAATCAATTCAGGTACTGTGTAGGCATAGAGGAAGGAAATGGAAACAGAACCTTCCTTCAATGATTGAACTTCATCAGGTTCAGGGGCGTTTACTTTCAAAAGCACGTCTGTGTTTTGCAACAGCGAAGCTTTATCCGTGCTTATTGTTGCACCGGCAGCTTCATAAGCAGCGTCTGATAAACTCATTAATTCGCCGGCGCCGCTCTCTATGCTACATTGAAATCCTGCTTTGACGAGGGATTTAACAACATCCGGGGTTAATGCTACCCGCCTTTCGCCCGGTTTTTTCTCTTTTAGGACAGTTATTTTCAAATGAATAGAATTGTTAGGATAATATAACTATTTAGGTAAAAATAGTAAGATTATCACAATATACTCATACAGCGCTTAAAAAATCTTTGACCTGGTTTTATAGATCGGTGCGAAAAAGCTTTTTAATTTTGGAGGTTCCGGATAAAAGTAAAAGACTTGTAGATCAGACCAAAACACCTTTCTTGACCAAAATATCATTCATGATTATTTGAGCGTGCTCGCGACTGTTTTCGATGAAGAGTCGGTGTGTGTTTAATCCACCACACACAACGCCCGCCAGATAAAGGCCTTTGACGTTGGATTCATAATTGCTCTCATCATAAGCGGGCTGCAGATCTTTGTCATCCGCAATTTGGATACCTGCCGATCTTAAAAATTCAAGATTCGGCTGATAACCGGTCATGGCAAGAACCCAGTCATTGGGAATCGTAATTAATCCTTCCGGCGTTTTTATGTCAATTTCATGCTCACGTATTTCAGTTACCTCCGAGTTATAATACACCTTAATAGATCCTTCTTTAATGCGATTCAAAATATCGGGCCGTACCCAATATTTTACCCTTTGGCTGATTTCTTCACCCCTTATTACGAGGGTTACGTCGGCACCTTTGCGCCATGTTTCCAAAGCTGCATCGATGGCTGAGTTGGCGGCCCCAACCACAACGACCTTTTGAAATGCATAAAAATGCGGATCATCGTAATAGTGCTTAACCTTTGGCAGGTCTTCTCCTTTTACATTTAATAAATAGGGGATGTCGTAAAAGCCGGTAGCAATCACAATGTTCCGGGATTTGTAGTTTGATTTTTCAGATTGTACGTTGAAGATTTCTTCGTGCTTTTCTACGCCGGTAACCTTCTCAAACAGATGAATATTTAAGCCAAAAGATGTTACCACACGGCGGTAATACTCAAGCGATTCATTTCGGGTAGGCCGCTTATTGGTAGAGACGAAAGGCACCTCTCCTATCTCCAGCAATTCGCTCGTACTAAAAAAAGTCATGTTGACCGGATAATGGAACAAAGAATTTACCAAAACCCCTTTTTCTAAGATCAGATAATTCAAATTTTTTCTTTTGGCTTCTATGCCGCAGGCCAGGCCAATTGGACCTCCGCCGATGATAATAACATCCAAAACATCTTCTGTCATCCGTTAATGAATTTAGGCAAAATTACCGGTTTATCCCGGAAACCTCTTTGGGATAGGTGCAATCAAAAAGCCGGCCATTCATCACAAAAGCCGGCTTAAACTTTATTTTAAAATTCTCGCTTATCTCATCAGGTACATCTTACCATAACCTCCTTTAAAGAAACCTGATGAATTCGGTATCTGAAAATCTTTGTCATTGAATTTTTCTAATGACTTACCGTTCAGATTGGTAAGCACACGATAGAGATAAACGCCATTAGCCAAGGGCTGACCGTACATATCCGTACCATCCCATTTAAATTCTGTAATATTTCGGCCGATTCGGATTGGTCCCAATTCTTCTTTTGTTATTTCCCTGACCACTTTCCCGGTAACGGTCAGAATCTGAATTCTGAAGTTTTGTGGAATTTCGCTACCTGTAAGCGTGAAGACAAAGGCTGTGGAAGTTGTGAACGGATTGGGATAATTCAGTAATTCTGAAATCATGGATTTGCCGATAACGCGGAACGTGACATGATAATCAACCGAACCCGATTTATTTCCGGCTACGTCTTTGCCCGAAACAATCAGCTCGTATTCGCTATCCTCTCCGGTAAAATGAGGCGTATAATCAATAGTGGCGGTATTTTCATCACCTGAAGGGGGAGTGAACCGTAGCGTATCATTATCAAACGGAATTGTTCTCAGAATATCCGGACTGTTAGGCCCGCCCGAATATTTGAGCTGTACTTTTAGCAAAGAGGTATCCGACATTTTCATAAATCGGTTTTCATCTTTAAGTTTTATAACGATGTGCGGCTTTGGTGATACAATATCGCGGTTCAGAATGTGGATACCATCAAAGGTTACATCCAGCAGCGGATTAAAAAAGTCAGGTTTTACATAAAAATTCTGGAAGATGAAATTATTAAAGTGATGTTGCTCGGGTTGATGATTGTCAGGGTTAAACTCCACATATAATGTATTGGCTCCGGTAAATGTTTTGGTGTCAATATTCAACTGTAGCTTGATGGTATCCCCCGCCACAAGAGGCTTCTGCATGGGCACCTCTATCACATGCGTTACATTGTTGCCATCGATCACATTCACCCGCACTTTTACACTGTCAAAGTTCTGATTGCTGATATTTTTGAATGCGATACCAAACTCAAGGGGTTCGCCCTGCATTACGGTATCTTTTGTTTTAAAGTAGATAGAAGGTTCTATTCCTCCTTCGGGAGCCGGTATATAGTTGAGTCTCCAGTAAGTCAATTGATAAGGCTCGAAGCTTATGCTGTCAGCATTACGCATTTCCAGCCGCAGATAAGGATACTCTTTGGCATCAACAAAAGATAAATCAACGTCTTTTTGTGTTTTGTCGGCGGTGGATAGTACGGATTCTGACCCGTCATTCTTAATGCCGATTACACTTACCTCCGGATTATTGGTTAAGGAAGTATCCGTTTCATAACCGTTCCAGTGAAGCTCAGTCCATGACTTGACGGGCCCAAACAACGGTGAGCGGATGTAACCCAGGGAGTCAGGCGCTTCTATCGGATGAGTTAGTTCAATCTTATCAGATATGCCTTGTGAGAGAACGAAAGTGGGCACAAAGTCATCATTGTTTTTCTGATACATGAAAATAAATCCACGTGGCCGGTAGAAGGAATCGATTTCTGTGAAGCCATTTTCAAGTAAAATATG
>JBIQMB010000028.1:0-13073 GCA_044463745.1 Chitinophagaceae bacterium
CTGCCCGAAGATGTTCCTTTTTTGGAAGAGCAGTTTGAGGTCGAAGGTTTTATCAAAGTTGGTATAAAGAATCGAAAAAACTGGGTGTCGATGAAATTGAAGAAGCAGTGATTTTACAAATTTTTATTTCGGCGGGTTCAATTCTTAAATTTATTCCGACGTTAATTCAGTATCCAAAAACAATGAAAACGTCTTTATAAAATAATTGTTTTGCAGATAGAGGAGAACAGGGATTTACATTCGGAATGCATCTTGCGTCTTAAACTGAATTAGATAAATATGTTGATTTAGTTCATCCCTTTAATAAAACAGTTGTATTTAAGAGAATAGAAAATGTATATATTTGCCCACAGCATTGAGTAGAAAATAGACTATGAAAGAATTTATCCTCATTATCCTGGCTTATCTCATTGGCTCTATACCCACAGCTCTTATTATCAGTAAGCTTTTTTTTAATATTGATATTCGTGAGTACGGAAGTGGCAACATGGGAGCTACCAATACCTTTCGAATTTTGGGTTCTAAATTTGGAGTCATCGTGATGGTGGGCGATATACTAAAGGGTATGATAGCAGTTGCTTTGTTCAAATTCTTACCCTATTACCTTACCAATGAACTGGAAAGAACCAACCTGATGATAGGTTTGGGATTAGCCGCTGTAGTAGGCCACATTTATCCCATATGGGCCGGTTTTAAAGGAGGAAAGGGAGTGGCTACTTTATTTGGAATGGTATTAGCTATTCAACCGGTAGTAGCAATCAATTGTGTTGCGGTTTTTTTGGTGGTTTTGTTTCTCACAAGGTATGTATCACTTAGTTCCATACTGGCTGGGATAGCGCTTCCGGTTTGTGTGTTGTGGATATATAATGAAAAGGAGGTTTTTTACAGGGTTTTTGCTATTGCTGTCGCTGCGTTAATTATACTTACTCATCAAAAAAATATCAGCCGGTTACTCAATGGCAGTGAGGGCAGGATGCCGATTTTCAAACATCGGGATCGAAGAAAAAACAAGAAAAAGAGTAGCGAATAAATCCTTACCGGTTAAATACAACTGATTTACTGTTGAGAAATTTTCTCAAAAAAATGTAAAAAGAAAATTCTGATCAAACCGATTGAATTATTAATCGTCTATACCTTTGTGATTAGGAAGATCTTATTTTGAAAAGTTTTTGAATAATAAGCATATGAAAAAATATTTTGTACCTCTAATTGGTTTTGCATTATTTGTTACAGCCTGTACCACCAATGCCATTACAGGGCGTAAACAAATGTCGCTCGTATCTGAAGAAGCATTGCAGCAGGAAGCGGTTAGTCAATACCGCAGTTTTTTATCCGAAAATAAAGTTGTTAGCTCAAGTGTAAATAAAGATGCGGCCATGGTTAAGCGAGTAGGAACCCGTGTGGCTGCCGCTATTACTGAGTATTATTCCAAGAAGGGTTTATCAAAAGAATTGGATGGTTACAACTGGGAGTTCAACTTAGTTCAGGATCCACAGGTCAACGCATGGTGCATGCCCGGGGGCAAGGTAGTGGCTTATACCGGCTTATTAAATGTGACGCAGAATGAAGCAGCCATGGCGGTTGTGCTCGGTCACGAAATAGCTCACGCTGTACTGAGTCATGGACGGGAACGCGTGAGCGAAGCTTTGGTAGCTCAGGGAGTAGGCGTGGTAGGTGATGTTTTTACCCAGGGCAACAGTAAGGCTAACAATATATTTAATGCGGTTTTTGCACCCTCAGCACAGATAGGGTTTTTATTGCCCAATTCAAGAAAACAGGAATACGAAGCCGACCACTATGGTTTGATTTTTGCAGCCATGGCAGGGTATAATCCGCGGGAAGCAATTCCTTTTTGGGAAAGAATGGCCGCCATGAAACAAGGGCAACAGCCACCGGAAATTTTAAGCAGCCACCCAATGGACGAGAAAAGGATCGCGGCTTTAAAAGGATATATTGACGAAGCGCTTCAATATTACAAGCCGGTCAAATAAGTAAAAAAGCGTCCTTTTTGGCCGGATTGCACGTCCTTTCTGCATTTTAGGAAACCTTTTCAATAATTTTTAGTAAATTTGCATCTGTTTTTACAGTTTGAATCCTTTGTTTAAGGGATTTTAGGCTTATTTATTTACACTTTAAAATTATTTGCGAGTATGTCTCAAACATTGCTTGAAAAGTTAGAATTGGTAGATGAAAAAAATGTTTTAATCCAGGGCTTACCATCCAATATCGAAAAACAGTTCTCCAAAGTTTCTTTCTCAAAAAATGTTACCCCACTTCTTCGAAATCGCAAAATTGACTTTGCACTGGTATTCGTACTCAATGCAAATCATTTGAACACCATTCTTAACGATGTATGCCCTGCATTGCATGAGAACACAAAGTTTTGGGTAGCTTCTCCCAAGCAGACTTCAAAAATCATTACCGACCTTAACCGCGAAAGCTCCTGGGATTGCATGGGCGAAAGAGGCCTTGAAGGTGGCGAGGTTGTGGTTCTTGATTACGTATGGAGTGCTCAAAGGTATCATCCTATTGATGCAGAAGAATCATCGAGTAAAGTTGTTTCCCTGAAGTCAGATTCTAAACTTGCAAAGGCCGGCGGGTTCTGATTCCGCAATTCTTTTGTATTATTTGAAGAGATATTTTCTATGAATGATGCGCCGGATGGCGTGTTTAGCTATTTATCTTTTTCTGTCATCCATTCATTGGTTCGCCGTGAAATACCAGAGATGACAAAACGAACGAGCGAATTCATGCTGCAAATAATCGCCCAAGGCCCAACAAGAGACTAATCCTTGTCATGAAGCTTTGCGTTTCACTGAAGAGGAGGTTTTTTAATTTCTATTTCAGTATTACCATCCCCACTTGTTTGGCTAAATCTAATTCAAGCTTTTTTAAATGCTGATGGGTTTTGAGAAGAATGGCCATGCGGTCATCCGATGGGTCCTTGACGAGTTCTTTCTTAAATTCTTTCTCGTTTTCAAAAAGTAACCGTTTTATATTTTTAAGGTCGATGTACCTTAATACAGATGTAAGATCGGTAATGTACAAATCTTCCCGATCGGGAACCGGCTGGTTAAAACGCTTTTCCCAGTTCTTACTGATTTCATAAGGAAAAGAAATAATGGACACTACTGTTTTGCTCAGTTCCTGATTTTCGGAATACAGAAAATTCTTCACCTCAGGATTGTCGCCATGCTTATACAGTTCTTTGTATTTATGAATTATATCTAATAAAATCTCATCTTCAATCAATCCCTCCATTTCCCAATCGTCAATCAGAAAATCTGCTACCGTTTGGTTTTCGTCCCACTTTTTCAATCCATATTCCAGCAGGCACCTTACCAATGCTTTTTCATGATCAAACTGGGGCTTAAGAAGCGATGCAGCATCCTGGTCTTCGTTATCGTGATCGGTGAGAGATCCTGTCGGAAATTCTTGTGGTAGTGCAGGGGGAGAGAGGAATTTCTTTTGGGTTTTTTCCAGGTTTTCGCGCGTTATACTATTGATGAGAGATAACAGCCCTTGCTCTTCTATTTCGAGCCTGGACGAAACCTGTTTGATATACTCTTGTCTGATTACAAAATCCTCAGGCCGCATCAGCTTACTGATCGATTCCGCAATTTTCTTGACTGCATTCGTTTTCTTCGTTTGATCTTCGCCAGCACTTTCCAGAGCCCAGTCTAACTGAAAAAGGATGAAATCTTTTTTGTTTTTTGCGATATAATCTTCGAGTGCTGCAGCTCCGAATTTACTGATATAACTGTCAGGATCTTCCGGTGCCGGAAGCGATAGAATCTTTACATTGAGCCCCTCTTCAAGTGCCAGGTCTATTCCTCGCAAAGTAGCATTGGTGCCCGCCGCATCTCCATCATAAAAGATGGTAATGTTGGGTGTTATTTTTCGGATAAGCCGGAGTTGATCATGTGTTAGCGATGTACCCCCACTGGCTACTACATTCTCTATCCCTGCCTGGTGTAGCGAGGTGACATCGGTATAACCCTCCACCAATATGCATTCGTCCTTCTTACCAATGGCCTGCCTTGCCTGCCACAGTCCATAAAGAATTTTACTTTTTACATAAATCTCGTTTTCGGGCGTATTGATATACTTGGGAGCCTTGTCATTCTTTTCAATGAGTCGGGCTCCAAAGCCTACCACCTTACCGGTTTGGTTATGTACCGGAAATATTATCCGGCCATAATAATTATCCCGAAAATGACCATCCCGGCTTACAACGAGCCCCGACTTAAGCAGAAGTTCTTTATTAAACTGGCTTTCGAGGGCGGCTTTAGCCAGCGAATCATCACGCCTGCAATATCCCAATTGAAACGTCTCTATGGTATGATCCCGGAACCCACGGTGTTTAAGGTAGCTGAGTGCTATGGATTTACCCTCTTCACTGTTAACCAAGTTATCCGAAAAATGTTTTTGGGCAAAATGATTAATGGCGTAAAGGCTGTCGGCTACCTGCTGTTGTTGCTTGTATTCCGGGCTTGTTTCGGTTTCGTCCAACTCCACCTGATATTTCTGCGCCAGCCAGCGGATGGCTTCCACATAGCTAAACTTTTCATGCTCCATCAAAAAGGTGATGGCATTACCGCTCTTGCCACAGCCAAAGCATTTATATATTTCTTTTGTTGGCGAAACGGTGAAAGAAGGCGTCTTTTCGTCATGAAAAGGACATAGACCAAGGTAATTAGCTCCTCTTCTTTTCAGCCTGACAAAACCATTGATGATATCGACAATGTCGATCCTGTTTACAACTTCTTGTATTGACTCCGGTGCGATCATGGGTTAAGAAGAATCATCTTCCCAATTTTAAACTGATAATAGAAAGGATAATCATTAAAACAGTTGCAATAATAAGAATTGTTGTGAATTGTTTTGAAGTTAAAGTTGTTGCCATGATATTATGTTTTGTTAATACAAAAAAAGATTAAAATGTGTAACGCATCATAGCCTTTACACTGTTTTCTAAAGATATGAATTAATCAGAAAATAACTTTTCTAAAATACGGCTTTTTAAAAAAAGGATTAAATATCCTCCTTTCGATTTAGTTTTTCCTGCAAAACTTTATAAAACTTTGATACAGATTTTTTGCGCTTAAGTGTGAATACGCTCTATCATAGATTCTAAAATAAGGAAAAGCCCTGAATCAATCCATATCCATGCCGGTGCATTGGTTTATCTTTGCAAAAAAATATTCACACCACATGGAAAAGAAAGAAGTAGTTATTGTTTCTGCTGTTCGTACACCGATCGGGAGTTTTGGAGGTAGCCTTAAAGATATTCCTGCTCCCAAATTGGGTGCTATAGCCATTAAGGAAGCCGTTAGCCGTGCCGGTATAAAAGGAGAAATGGTAAATGAAGTATATATGGGCTGCGTATTGCAGGCCAATCTGGGCCAGGCACCGGCCAGGCAGGCAGCGATCTTTGCAGGCTTGCCCGACAGTGTTTGTTGCACAACCGTAAATAAAGTTTGTGCCAGCGGCATGAAGTCCATTATGCTCGGAGCACAGTCCGTTTTATTGGGTGATGCAGAGATTGTGGTAGCCGGCGGTATGGAAAATATGAGTGCGGCTCCTTTCTATGTTCCTTCCTTGCGCTGGGGTAATAAATATGGAGATACCTCGGTTGTTGACGGGCTTGCTAAGGATGGGCTCAGGGATGTATATAAAGATTATGCAATGGGCAATGCGGCTGAGCTCTGTGCTTCTGAATGTGGTATCAGCAGGGAGGACCAGGATCAGTTTGCCATACAGAGTTACGAGCGAAGCCAGAAAGCTGTGGAAGAGGGAAAATTTAAAGATGAAATCGTTCCCGTAGCAGTTCCTCAACGGAAGGGAAATCCTGTAAGCATTGATAAGGATGAAGAACCCTTTAATGTAAAATTTGATAAGATACCGGGCTTGAGATCCGCTTTTATTAAAGACGGAACAGTGACCGCTGCTAACTCCAGCACCATGAACGATGGGGCGGCTGCAGTAGTACTGATGAGTGCAGATAAAGCCAGAGAATTGAATCTGAAACCTATAGCCCGGATTCTGAGTTATGCCGACGCTGAGCAGGCTCCTGAGTGGTTTACCACCACACCTTCATTAGCTATGCCCAAGGCCTTGCATAAAGCCGGACTTACAAAGGATGATATTGATTATTTTGAAATCAATGAGGCATTTAGCGTAGTAGGCGTGGTTAATATTCAAAAAATGGAATTGGATGGAAGCAAGGTCAATGTGAATGGAGGAGCCGTATCCCTTGGCCATCCCTTGGGTGCGAGCGGTGCCAGAATCATGGTTACCTTACTGAATGTATTAAAACAAAATGGAGGAAAAAGGGGCGCAGCCGGTATTTGCAACGGGGGTGGGGGAGCCAGCGCCATGGTTGTGGAGCTGCTTTAAATCAGTGGAAGGTTTTTTTAGGTGTAAATAAATACCGATAAAGAAACGAAACCTCTACGTACATTCAAAAACATAATCCATCATCAATAATTATTGCAATAAAAAAACGCCCGATTCAAAACCGGGCGTTTTACATTTTGATCAGTTATTTATCAGGCGTCGCCTTTTTCTTCAGTTTCCTCACTTTCAGAAGCCTGATCAGTTGAAGCTACATCCTTTGAAGTATCAGCAGCTTTCTTAGCCTTTGGTTCTCCTGCAGCAGCTTCGCTGTCAAGTTTTTTCTTAAGGTCAGCAAGCACACCCAGGTCTCCCAAAGTGGTTTTTTCAACCTTGCTCTGGATAGCCTTAACCGCTTTTTTGGTCGAAGCTTCGGATGCTCTTCTTTCTTTCAGAACTGCATCTTTTTCTTCAGCCTTTTCTCTTTCCCAAACACGGGTATGACTGAGGATGATTTTCTTTTCATTTCTGTCAAACTCGATAACCATGAATGGTGCGGTTTCGTCCAGGTTGACGCTTTTTTCGTCTTCCTTGCGCAGATGACGGTTAGGAGCAAAACCTTCTAAGCCGTATGGCAACTGAACGATTGCGCCTTTGTCTTCTTTGCGGATAACGATTCCTTCATGGATACTTCCAAGAGGGAATGTTTCTTCCAGACTATTCCATGGATCTTCTTCTATTTGTTTGTGTCCTAACTGCAGCTTGCGGTTTTCTTTATCGATGCTCATAATGATTACCTCGATATTTTCGCCAACCTTTGTGTACTCATTCGGATTGTTGAAGCGCTTGAGCCAGCTAAGGTCACTGATATGGATCATACCGCCAATGCCGGTTGCCAGTTCCACAAATACGCCGTACGGAGTGATGTTTTTAACCACACCATTGTGTTTGCTTCCTTCGGGGAATCTGGTTTCGATGGTATCCCATGGGTCTTCAGTCATTTGTTTAATGCTGAGACTCATTTTGCGCTCTTCCTTGCTCAGTGTTACAATCTTAGCTTCATATTCTTCTCCCAGGGTAAAGAATTCTTTGGCATTGATTGGCGTATTGGCCCATGTGATTTCACTTACGTGAACCAGACCTTCTACACCCGGCAATATTTCGAGGAATGCACCGTAATCTTCGATGTTAACCACTTTTCCTTTCACGATCTCACCTTCCTTAATGTTTTCAGGAAGCGTATCCCAAGGATGTGGAGTCAATTGTTTCAAGCCAAGGCTGATGCGTTTTTTGTCATCATCAAAGTCCAGAACAACCACATTGAGTTTCTGATCCATCTTCAGCACTTCAGCCGGATGGTTGATACGTCCCCAACTGATATCTGTGATGTAAAGCAATCCGTCTAAGCCGCCCAGATCAAGGAATGCACCAAAGTCGGTGATGTTTTTGATTGTTCCTTCCAGAACCTGTCCTTTCTCCAGTTTACCAATGATTTCAGCTCTTTGTTGCTCAATATCACTTTCGATAAGTGCTTTATGGCTGACCACTGCGTTCTTAATGGCTTCGTTGATTTTTACAACCTTGAATTCCATTGTTTTACCTACAAACTGGTCGTAGTCGGTTACCGGCTTCACGTCAATTTGAGAACCGGGAAGGAAGGTTTCCATACCGAATACATCCACAATAAGTCCACCCTTGGTCTTGCTGGTGATATAACCGGTAACGATGTCGCCATTTTTGTGGATATCGACAATTTTTTCCCAGGCACGTACTATGCGCGCTTGCTTACGGCTTAGGTGCAGGTTACCGTCCTTGTCTTCCTTTTCTACCACCATGACTTCAATTTCGTCACCTACTTTTAAATCAGGGGTGTCTCTGAACTCGTTTAGGGCTACCAGACCGTCGCTCTTAAAACCAATGTTGATAACAACATCTGTTTTGGTCATGCCAACGATCATACCTTCAATGAGTTCGTTGTCATTAATCTGCTTAAAAGTCTTGTCGTAAACTTCATCGTACTTTTCACGCTCTTCTTTGTTATAGGTGGTTACATTTCTTTTGTCAATGTCCCAGTCAAAGTCGTCGTGTGCAGAAGAGAGAGCCTCTTCCTGTATTTCCTCGGCAGAGGGTTGAGGTTCTAAAGCCGCTGCTGTAGATTCAGTATCGGGAAAATCAGGAAATGGAACACCTTCAATTCCACCTTGCGGCATGTCTTCGATAGAAATTTTGTTTTCTGTCTCAGATGTTTGTTTGTTTTCTTCCATAAGGAATAATAATGCAGATATTTTTTTTATTGCTGTACCTGTTTTTCAGGTTCTGCCCATCAGCATTTGGTTAATAATAAATGATCCTCAATTTTTTGAGGAATGCAAAGGTATTGAATTATTAAAAAAGTGCTTTGATTTTATCACAAATTGGAACTTATTTTCACAATATTTATTATTCTTTTAAATCATTCCCTATTTTTAGTGCCCAACATTTAAAAATACAATGAACAAACAGGTTAAAGAATTAAAGGAATCGCGGTTTTTAAAATCATTGGTATATTTTTTTGTTGGCATGATCAGCTATCCCGGGATTGGCATATTTAATAAATTGAAAATTTCAGGGACTGAACAATTGCGTTCGCTCCCCAAGGGCAATGTGATGTTTGTAAGTAATCATCAGACATACTTTATGGATGTCATCACGCTTTTACACATTTTTTGTGCGGTCAAATGGAGAAGAAAGAACAGGCTGGGATGGCCGGTATATCTGCTTAATCCTTTTACAAGGGTTTATTATGTGGCTGCTGCCGAAACGATGAAAAGCAATTTGCTGACAAAAATCTTCACGCTCGGTGGCGCTATAACCGTTAAGCGTACCTGGGCCAAAGATTCCAAAGAAACCAGAAAGGGGTTAGATGTGCACGACACACGCACCATCCATCAGGCACTGGCCAATAATTGGCTGATTACCTTTCCGCAAGGAACCACCACGCCCTTTGCACCCGGACGGAGAGGCACTGCTTTTACCATCAAACATCAAAAGCCGATTGTCATTCCGGTAGTTATAGACGGGTTCTCCACAGCTTTTGATAAAAAAGGCCTTAAGATGAAAAAAAGGGGAACAAAACTGACGGTCAGATTCAAGGAACCTTTAGAGATCAATTTCGAAGATTCTACCGAAGATATCCTGAGCCAGGTCATGGATGCAATAGAACAAAGCGAGCGATTTAAGAAATAAATTCTTCTTATAGCCTACTGCGGCAGGTGCTGAGCGAATAACGCCTTCAATTCAGATGCTTCCTCTACTTTCATTTTTCCACCCAATATTAAGCGAAGTTGCCGGCGACGAAGAGCTCCTTGATAGAGTTCTTTTTCTTCATCTGTTTCCGGAATAACTCCCGGCACAGGCCTGGGCTTTCCATTCGGATCGAGAGCCACAAATGTATAATAAGCTGTATTGCTTTTGTAGCGGTATTGCTGAATCAGGTCTTCGCCCCATACGGTAAGAGAAATTTCCATGCTGCTGTTGAAGGAGCGTGTCAGCTTCGCTTCGATATGAACCGAATTGCCTAATTTAATCGGGTTCATAAAAGAGATATTATCAACCGAAGCGGTAACCACCGGTGCGTTGCAATGTTTGGTTGCCGACATGGCCGCGGCAATATCCATCCAGTACATTAACCGGCCTCCCATCAGGTTGCCAAAGGTATTGGTATCATTGGGAAGGACCAATTCTGTCATGATTGTCAGGCTTTCTGCAGCTTTCTTATCTTTCATTATTGTATTTGTCTAATTGGGTTTTCAATTGCACAGATCGCTACTCATTTTTCGGTTTGAATCGGTGTCTTGTTTGAAAAAATAAATTTTGCAAATATAGTTTGATATGATCGGCTTAAAAAAATATACGCAAAAATGGATAGGGGTTGAGACGAAATAAGTACGTTTTGAAGAAAGGGAGTTTAAATAGTTTGAATGATGCCGCATGCTAATGCGCCTGCCTGTGCCTGACGCTGAAAGTGGAGCCGGATGACTTAAAAATAAAAAAAAGGCATAGATTTTTGTCTATGCCTACAATAAATTTTACCGGGACACGTTTTTGACTTATAAGCCAAAGATAAAGGCGATGGCCGCCATGATGGCAAAAAAGCCAAAAATGATAGCTAACGCCACAAAAGTGTCTGTCAATTCGGTTGAGTAACTTTTTTTCATGATCTATAATTTTTATTGATGAATCAGTATTCGAAAGGATCTTGAAAAATCGTTCTTCTTTAGAGACAGCTTTATATAGGGTGTGGAATGTCACAAATATACAAAATAAGATTGGCTTTTGCAAGTTTCAGGTCCGGTATTTCCATTTCTTCCTATTTTCAACCTTTTCTTGAATATTCAGAGCCCTAATAGTCTCCACTGGCAACGGAGGATTTTTCGATCTTAAGCGGGTTTGGTTTTCGAATTTTTTACTATTATAAAAACGATACGAATAAGCTGTTTTAGGATTCGGCTATGCTTAAAGAAGGAGTATTAAAGACTTGAAAAAAAATATGTCAAAAGCGCGCTATTGAAAGAATAAAGCGTATAATTGAACGTTTAAAGAATAATTAAGAAAAATCACGCATTAATAAACTTACAAATTAAGAATTCATCTATCTTCGCACCCCATGAAAACTACTTTTTACGTGGCTTTAACGGCCATTCTTTTAGCTCCTGCTTCTCTTTTCCTGTCTTGCAATACGGGTGTATCTGCATCGGATACGGCCGTACATGAAAAAAACAGCAAAGACACCATTATTGAAGAAAAGGAAAAACCTCAGCCAAAGCCTGTTATTGATACAGCATTGTTTCATGCCCTGAACGAAAAATTGGCTAGCGGAGATACGACCGGGAGATGGCCTGCAAAAGTACCTGTTCCCTTGCCCGGGGCCGTTTTACCTTTTAACCGGATTATAGCCTTCTACGGAAACCTTTTTTCGGTAAAAATGGGCATACTCGGTGAACTTCCGAAGAACGAAATGCTCAAAAAACTTCAGGGAGAGGTAGCTAACTGGCAAAAAGCGGATACAACTCTCAAGGTGATTCCCGCGCTTCATTACATTGCTGTTACGGCCCAGCAATCGCCGGGTAAAGGAAATAAATACAGACTGAGGATGCCCTTTCATCAGATTGATACCATCCTGAACTGGAGTAAGGAAATTGACGCGCTGACGTTTCTCGATATTCAGGTGGGCCACAGTACGCTCGAAGAGGAAGTACCTGCCCTGGATGAGTATTTAAAGTTGCCAACCGTTCATTTGGGTATTGATCCTGAATTTTCAATGAAGAGCGGCCATGCTCCCGGCAAGAAGATAGGCTCTTTTGATGCAGTTGATATTAACTGGGTTATCGACCATCTGGCCAGGATTGTAAGAGAGAACAATCTGCCTCCCAAGATTCTGATTCTTCACCGATTTACGCAGGGTATGCTTACCAATTATCAGAACATAAAAAAGGTGCCTGAGGTGCAGGTAGTGGTAGATATGGATGGATGGGGACCTAAATTTCTTAAGCGCTCTACCTGGCTCAGATATGTATTCAGGGAGCCCGTAGAATATACCGGATTCAAACTGTTTTATAAAAATGATACCAAGACCGGAGCCGACCAATTGTACACTCCGGAAGAACTGCTCAAATTTATCCCTCAACCCATCTACATCCAATACCAATGATACCACTTTTTGCAGAAAAGAGAAATTTGATTTTGGTTTTTCTCTTTGCGGTCTCAGCCTATGCTGTTTCATGCTCAGGAACTGATTCCATACCTCAAAACCTTCAGATCGATAATGGCCATGCTCAGGAACCTGTGCATACGGCGGGTATTGAGGTGAGAGATTCTCAACCAGCCCCAAGGGTAGTTGCCGATGCAGCAACTATTTTGGCGCGGAAGCAAGTGCCGGTTTTATGTTACCATCACATTCGGGAGTCGAAGCCGGGCCAAAGCGAAACATTCAAAAGTTATTCGGTCACCCCTGCCCAGTTTGCAGAACAAATGAAAGCGCTGCATGATAGCGGTTATCAGACCGTATTGCCGGAGCAATTGTATAATTATCTGGCCTTTGGCGATCCATTGCCTGAAAAGCCTTTTATGATCACTTTTGATGATACGGATGAAGAACAATATTCCATTGGCTGGCAGGAAATGAAAAAATACAATTTCAAGGGGGTTTATTTTATCATGACCATCTCCATCGGCAAACCAAGATATATGACTAAGGAGCAAATCAAAGACCTTTCTGACAATGGAAACGCCATTGAATCGCATACCTGGGATCATAAGAATGTAAGAAAATATGATGCGGACGATTTCCAGAAACAATTACTCAATCCGCGAAAAACGATTGAAGATATAACAGGAAAGACGGCTAACTATTTTGCCTATCCTTTTGGAATATGGGATCAAAATGCGATAGATTTACTGAAAAAAGCTGACTTCAAACTGGCGTTTATTCTTTCTACCAAACGCGATTCAACCAATCCGCTTTATACCGTAAGAAGAATGATTGTTCCGACCCAATGGAGTACAAAAGGCATGATGAATGCCATGAAGAGCACTTTTGGAAGGGATTAATATTCTCTTGTTTTGATTGCCTCTTTTAGGGAATGAGCGTTGCGTAAAATATTTTAGAAATGAAATGACACTTCCGGGAAGGTTCGTATCCGGTTTTGTTTGTTTGCAGTTGGTACCTGACTTATATTTAAGGTGATACCAACACGGAT
>JBIQMB010000029.1:0-13035 GCA_044463745.1 Chitinophagaceae bacterium
AATCGTTTGAACTCAATCATTTTACCCCTACAGAGGGAAAATGGCCAAGGGATTTTTGCATTGACCCGAAAGGGGAATTATTGGTAGCAGCAAATCAAAAGTCCGACACATTAACCACTTTTAAGATCGATCCGAAAACCAATGAACTACATTTCACCGGAAATAAAAAATCAATAAGACTTCCTGTATTTTGTCTTTTTTATTAGGTAAGCAATGGGAGTGACAATGTGATAATAAAGAAATAAGAGATGATATGCGTATCTTCAATTGTTTGACATAGAAACTGAATCAGCAGGAATAAATACGATATAACCGATTGTTTGGTACAGATTTTATTATTCACTTAAAAAACCCTTTATGAGTTTAATACCGGAGAAATACAGCCTATATCTTCAGCTTTTTAAAACGATCGTCAAATACTGGAATAGCGAATTATTGTCAGAATCGCCCGATGTGCCTGATGCGGATGTGGCTGAATGGAAGCCTGACCCGAATGAGCTGGTAGCTGATTTAAAAAATATGGGACCCGCATTTATTAAACTCGGGCAACTTCTGTCCACTCGTCCCGATCTGCTTCCGGAACCATATCTTTTGGCATTGGCACAGCTCCAGGACGATGTAGGCACATCGTGTACGCTGCAACAAATCAACGAAATTATAGAAGAAGATTTCGGGCTCGGAGCCGCCAGTCTTTTCGCCTATTTTAACCCTGAGCCCCTGGCCACCGCTTCCATCGGTCAGGTTCATGAAGCGACCTTACCCGATGGGCAGAAAGTCATTGTCAAAATCCGGAAACCGGGAATAAAAAAACAACTGACAGACGATGTAAAAGTGCTGGAGAATTTATCCGAAAAAGCTGAAAACTATAGTAGCAGATTTAAAAGGATGGCGGTTCAC
This sequence comes from Chitinophagaceae bacterium, assembly GCA_044463745.1. Lineage (GTDB taxonomy): Bacteria > Bacteroidota > Bacteroidia > Chitinophagales > Chitinophagaceae > Ginsengibacter. The sequence goes on from JBIQMB010000029.1 coordinate 898, forward strand.
CAATTCATTTCTGAATTTAAATGCCTGCTATTTGCCGAACTGGATTATGAAAAAGAAAGACAAAACCTCATTGTACTAAAAGAGAACCTGGGTGAGTTCAAGTATTTAACCGTTCCCGTTGTTTTTGAAGATTATTGCAGCCAGCGTGTGCTAACCATGGAATTTATTGAAGGAAAAAAGATAACCGAACTAACCGAGAGCGAGAAAAATGCACCCCATGTAAAAGATATTGTGGAGGATTTTATAAAAGGGTATCTCAAACAAATTATTACCGATGGTTTTGTTCACCTTGACCCGCATCCGGGAAATATTTTATTAACTCCCACTAAAAAACTGGCTGTACTTGACCTGGGTATGGTAACACGGTACGGTGATGAAATGAAAAATTACATCCTCAAATTAATCATCGCCCTTAGCGAAAACGACGGCGACCAGATGTCAAAAATTCTTTTAGAGAAATGTGAATACGATCGCGAAAGCACGAACTTAAACCGATTTAAACAAAAAGTGGTAAGGAAAGTTGCTGAGAATGAAAACAGCACCGCAGGAGATTTAAAAACCGGGAGATCCATACTTGAAGTTCAAAAAATAGCTGCTCAGGAAGGTATCATTCTTCCCATCGAATTGATATCACTGGGAAAAGTTATGCTCAACCTTGATCAGATCATCGCAACTCTCGCTCCCGAAGCGCATTTGCAAGAGATTATCAGAAAGTATGTAGGATCCTTAATCCGAAAGCAATCCGTTTCTGATCTTACCTCCGGAAACCTCGTTCAAACATTACTGGAAAGCAAGGAACTGGTTACGCAATTGCCATACAGACTCAATAAGATAAGCGACAAATTGGCGAATGACAAACTCCGTATTAAAATAGATACTATTGATGAAAAAGAATTTATCAAAGCATTTCAGAAAGTAGCAAACAGGATCACTGTTGGTTTAATCATCGCCGCTCTGATATTGGGAGCAGCGCTAATCATGCGCATCCCTACGCAATGGACAATGTGGGGTTATCCGGGATTTGCTGTTCTGCTATTCTTATTAGCCGCGATAATCGGTTTCTACCTCGTTTACCAGATTTTATTAAAGGATAAATAACCCTAACCCCGCGGAAAAACATTTCAGCCCACTATTATAGTCACATTGTAGATAAATATTCCTATTTACTGCGGAACCGACGGGAACATTATATACGAAACACCTCGTAAGCTATAAAAAAATATTCCGGAATCCCCAAAAAGGATCCCGGAATATCAGATTGTGGTTTTTAAAACCCGGATTTTTCTTTTCCTCGCTCGCATCTTTCATTCAGTCCGGCTAAAAACCTATCGCTAATTTGGGGATTTGAAATCAAAGGCTATTCAGCCAGTTCTCAACCTCTTCTTTATTTTTACCTGTTTTTTCCTGAAGTCTTCCTACCAGTTCATCTTCTTTTCCGTCTTCTACTCTCAGGTCGTCATCGGTTAAGTTTCCATAGGCTTGTTTTACCTTTCCTTTAATCTGATTCCAACGGCCTTTCCATTTTAAATTTTCCATGTTTATATATGTTTAATAGTTAAAAAAATATTTTCATTCAAGTACTCATGTAGAGCTAATGTTATTCCTATCCCGGCGTTCTAAACCAGAACTTCAAATGATCTAAATAATTCCGTTTAAATAAAATAGGGTACGAAATATGAAACTCATTTGGTCAAATTCATCTTGTAGCAAACGTTGCAACTACACAGATCAATTTAATGGCCTCCTTCCGGAGATGACGTTAATCAAAATAACAATGATTGCTATTACGAGCAGAATGTGAATCAGATTTCCCATTCCCATTCCTCCTCCTACACCGAGGATGCCTAACAACCAGATAATAATACAGACGACGGCTACAAGCCAAAGTAAACTTCTCATTTAATTAAGATTTATAGTTAAAAAATAATACAGAAAATGTTGTTGACATACAGATTTAAAACCTGCTTTAAGAACATTTTTACCTACTAACCGAAAGTCTGATATCGATAAACCGCGGGCAGTGAAAAAATGTCCAAAAATTTTCAACCAATATTAATCCTGAAAAACTTGTCCGGGAGAATCTGCCTAACAACACTAATCAACAAACTATATTATTACTCAGGATAATTTGTATAAACTAATAGCTCAATTGATTAATTACAATAAATATACCAACATCGAAATCAGGCTTAAATTTTTTCTGTTACTACCCTCAAATTTATCTGATTATAGATCAGGTATTGGCTAAAAAATCATAGAACTCGTCGTCTTCATTTTTTCCGCCAAATCCCTTACCTACATCCTCATAGCTTTCCACAAATTCGATCCGCTCTATCCATTTCACCATTTTGTAACCAAGCTGATTTTCGACCCTCAGGCGCAGGGGTGCCCCATGGTCAACTGGTAATTGTTCATAATTCATTTCCCAGGCGAGAATAGAAGCAGGTTTCATACAATTTTCCAGCGTTTGAGTATCATAATAAACTCCTCCGTATAACCCTTCACCGAATGAATAAAAAACAACAGTGGTAGCAGTAGGAGCAGGCTTAACCATCTCAATCAGTCTCTTCAACGGAAAGCCTGCCCACTCTGCAATACCCGTCCATCCTTGCACGCAATGGTGCATCGTAATGGTTTCTTCCCTCGCTATTTCCTTCATTTCATCTATGGATAATTCCATCGGATTTTCGACCATCCCGCCAACCTTTAGCTTATAATTTTTAAAATTTTCCTCCAACATTTTGTGCCACTTTTCAGAAGAGGGGAGTTTTCCATTCTTCCAGAAGTAAGGTGTAATATCTTCTTTGGTATGAAACCTTTTGGGCTTCAATTTATTAAGTGAATTACGCCACAGATTACCATTGATAAAAGCATCTGTTTTTTGCAACCAACGCGGACGGTTCCAGGAAACCCAATGAGCCAAAAATTGAAATGCGATTGTGAATAAAATGATACCACCCACAATGTAGCTACCCGTCAATATCGTTGGACTATCGGTGCCAAGCGTGATGTGATTTAAATTGCGTACTGCGTCCGACATCAAAACCATCGCCACATGAATTACAATAAAAATAACATAACTGATCATCATCAAAAAATGAACGGAACGTGCGCCCTGCCTGTTTCCGAACATTTTTAGAAACCAGTGAAATCGATTTTCAATTGCCGGTGACATGGCCATTCCACTCAGCATCGAAATAGGAGCCATCACAAACACCACGATAAAGTACGAAAGTTTTTGTAGTGCATTATAATGATAAAATCCGTTGGGTTCAATGGGCATGTTGAAAGTAGCGTAGTGAACAAAAACCTTCCATGAGTCGGGAACAATCTGCCATGATGTAGGAACAATTCTCATCCACTGATCACTTAACAAAAGCAGCGTAATAAATATCGCTCCATTCAAAAGAAAAAATGGAACATGTATAAAATGCCAACCTCGCGCAAGGCCTACCGAATGCCTGTACCCCGGCAAACCAATGGCAGGACTGATATAACGCGCATCATCTTTGGCAGTCCACTGTTTGGTGGGTGCTTCTTTGATTGGGGTAAATCGTGCCCAATCCGTACCCGGTGTACATCCATCGTTCCAATATAACCGCGGATGATCCATGAGAATGGAAATGCCACTCCGGATAATAATAATCATGAAGAAAAAATTAACCCAATGACTCAGGATGATCCATGCCGGAAAGCCCTGCGGCTTTGTTTCAGGTGAATAACTCAAGGATGCGGAAGGATCAGCGGGCAAACCGAAGAATAAATATTGTATCCATGCAATGCCAACTGTTAATAAAAAAATCAATACTAAAACGATTATAGTCGTTTTGCTAAGTCCTATGGCCATCCTTCGATCCTGCGGATAGCGAATGCTTTTTTCTTTTTTTGAAAAGTGTGTAAACATGTTGACCTATTTAGTTTTTTTTTAAAATCACCTCAAAGTCAGTTTTAATCCTTCCTCATTCGTAAATGAAGGTAAGCAAGAAGCAAGCCGTAACAAATCGTTCCAAATGCTTCCAACGGTTGTTCACCCGGGTCGCTCTCCAGCTCTTAAGTACGATTTGCTGAATTTCGGGAATGAGTTCAAAGACATGATTGAAATACGAACTTTGCATTACATTTCTTTTTTCAAGGAAATGTTTTATTCCTTTTTTCAGCAATGGAGAAAGCAAAAACATCCATATCAGGGTGATTAAAATGACCCGCAATACAATCAAAAAGAATTTATTGACAGGCAGGATCCGGGCAAATGGGGGAATGTAGGTTATCAATAAAAAAATAAGACTGAAAAGAGCAACCGGCTTAATAAACTTCCTGAATTTCTTTTTTGGTTTCTTTCTAAACTTCATCGCTTCTGTTTTCATTTCTCTTGCATTTAATACATACACCGGCACCCGATTTTCTGTTATATATCCAACAATCTTCGTGTTAAATAAGCCCAGAATAATACCTGAAAACAAATGAGAACCTATATACAGCAAAACAATCCATTTTATATAATCTACATCCTGTACACCAAAGCTTTGCGATATTTTATTGAGAAACATATTGGAGGCTTCCCAAAACCGAATTCCGAACAACAAAGTAAGAACCAGTAAGTGTTGAAAAGCAGAATAAACAAGGCAAAATATCGTAAGTGCAAATGCAGAAAATTTTAGATGGCGGCGTCGCAAAAAGATCAACTCGCCAAAAAGCCCCTGCATAGTGACGGCGATGTAGGCCATGACCGAGGTGTGCGGACTTAGTAGAAACTTAATGGCTACTACCACAATCAACGCCCTTAATATCACCCCTTTTCTTGGGGAAGACAAAGCAAGCACCGTCATACTAATACTGGCAAATCCGGCCAATATGATCCCCGACATGGGAATGTGCAATGCATGAAACATGCCGCCGAGAATGGCTTCAGATACAGCCCAGAGAGCCGTTATCCGAATTACCGTTTGCATATTGTTATCCGGTCCGTTTTTCATTGCACGAATTGATTATATCATTGCCGGAAGCGATAAAAACGAAATAAACGTTTAAGAGAATCCATGATAAACAAAATATGCCTGGCCTCTTCATTCAAATCGCGAGAGAAATGAATTCACCGACGAAACAAATTTACGAAGGATGAATTAATGGTAATAATCTTTTGATTTTCGTAGGTAGGAATTAAGTTCAATACCGGTTGAGCAAATGTTGTCAACTTTATGTGGGTCCATTCCTGCGTGGATCGTTTTTCAAAATATTTCTTTCGAAAAATATTATTCTTAGGGTAAGGTTCTTTTTAGAAGTTAAGATATTATAGCTCTTTCAGCAACCGATTATACTCGTTAAGCAATTCCGATTCGTGTATCACAATATCGGTCATGGACATAGCTAAAAACTGAAGCACCTTCCGCATACCCGTTTCGCTTTCATCTGTGTTCATTGTTACATTAATCAACCCTGTAAACAACAAATTAATCATGTTGCCATAATTATCTTGTCGGGTGTATAGGTCATTAATTTTTTGAATTTTTTCAAATGAGAAACCATTAATTAATCCGGTTTGAACCCCTGTTTCAAATGCACTCCTGGTTAAGGGACTGACACGAACTCCCTCAAAGAAATTCGGTTTAATTGCTGGCGAAAAATTACTCAAATAATAACGTGAGCTGTCGCGAAGCATTTCATGATACGCCAATACATTGCGTATCTTTTTACTATTGCTCTGCATCTCCCCTACAATATTTTTTCGGAGAACCGCTGTTTGTGAGCCTTTTTTGTTGGCATCAGCCCAGCTTGAAACTAAAAATCCGAGAAATACGCCCACCATAACCGGAATGATTTCTAAAAGCAGCTTGCCGATTTTTTTTCTCATCGCAGAAATTTTTTGATTATCCGTATGATTATTTATGCTTTACAAAATAAAGATAAATAAAATTTTTCCTTCATTTCATACCGATGTATTCCAGAAGGCCTTTGAAGCCAGATGAAATCCGGAACCTACATAAATTTGAAAAGCGCCTATTAGAAAAAATAAGACTTACCGGAATTTCAAGCATTATATACCTGCATCTTTTATAGTAACCGGTTTGGCGACCGGGCTGCCAAAATGTAACCGAAGACGAGTGGTTTTAAGAAAATGAAACGTAATTGCTGATCGGAATGAAAAGCCTAATAGCACAGGGCACCTCTACGAATTATCGGCTTACTACTCCATTATCTGCAACGAGATTTGCAGTTTCAACATCACCTTTTATTTTGGAAATATAGTCCAGCAACCGCTTAAAATCAGCCTTGGTTGTGCGCGGGTTTTGAATTGTAACCCTGAACCAAAATGAACCATTAATAACCGTGTTTACAATATAAAACTCGCCATCGCACAGCAATGCATCTGCGATTTTGCGGTTTAGCGTATCTTTATCTTCATCGGTTTTAAATCTGAAACAAACAATATTACTTTCAGGTTCCAATGCCAGTTCGAAATTTTCATTCTCAGAAACCATGGCGGCAAAATCTTTACTGAGGCTATAAAGAGTATCAATATTGTCCCGAAAAATTTCTTCTCCATAAACGCGCAACATGGTGTAAACGTTGAGGATGCTCATCGGCCGTGTGCATTCCACAGTTCTTTTACCGCCATTATACCAGTCATCATTTGTAATGTCAGTGAACAGGTAATCAGCTTTTTGAGCAAAGGTTCTCTTTGCATCACTTCCCCTTTTGTAAATGACGGCTGTGGTGAGTGATGGGGTCATCAGCAACTTATGATAGTCCATAATCACAGAATCAGCCTTTTCAATCCCACCAATCAAATTCTTATATTTCGGGGAGTACACTACTGCTGCGCCATGTGCGCCGTCAACATGAAACCAAACCTTCTTCATGGCAGCCCAATCGCCGATTGTATTTAAATCGTCATAAGCGCCAAGAGCCGTTGAACACGAGCAGGCAACAACCGCCAGAATTTTTTTTCCATCATTTACAGCCCTCTGATAATAATCTTCCAATAGGCTGGTATCCATTTGAAATTTTTCATTAACCGGAATGCGAATGATATTTTTTGCTGATAGTCCCATAATGGTGGCCGCCCGGGCAATACTATAGTGCGCCTCTCCTGATACGAGGATGACCAGATTATTAAATTCACTTTCATCGAAATAGCTTCTGGCTGTAAGCAGGGCGGTGAGGTTTGCAAGAGATCCTCCCGAGGTAAATACACCCGCTGCATCCTTTCCAAAACCAAACTTTTGGGCCAGATGTCTGATGAGTACTTTTTCGATTGCATTCCCCGCCATACCCATTTCATACACCGCCATACCTTGATTCAATCCTGCTATCAAAGCGTTACTCAATACGGTTACCGGATGTGTAACGGCCACCTGATGCCCCATATACTTCGGGCTATGCAGGTTCACGGTATGGTCGATAATATCTTTAAACAAATTGAGCAGTTCTGCTTTTTGACCCGAAGCAAAATCATTTTCCCAAAACTTTAGCTCTTCCTCCGGCGATTTCCAGTTAATGGTCTTTTCTAGTTTGGCATCGCCGATATGGTTCATAATAAGGTTAACAACGGCCTGGCCCTGTTCTTTGAGTTCCTTTGAAGGTTCCCTGTTATATGTATGGTTTTTCATTCTTTTAATATTCTGCCACCATGCAAAGGAATGCATTATTATTTATGAAAATAAATGATTACTTTTCATAAACAAATTCTAAACGAGAATATATGGATCTCAAATCAGTAAGAAATTTTCTATCATTGGCTGAAACGTTAAGCTTCACAGAAGCTGCCCAGCTCAACTATATTGGCCAATCAACCCTGAGCAAACAAATCAAACAACTGGAGGAAGAATTGGAGGCTGTTTTATTTAACCGTGACAAACGAAATGTAGAACTAACCGCAGCGGGTTCTTATTTTGAAGAAGAGATGAAAAAGATTGTTAGCCAGATTGACTTTATTGTGGAGCGTACACGGCAATTAGATAAAGGTGAAGCGGGTGAAATAAAAATCGGATATACACACTCAGCCATGCAATCTATTCTTCCTGCTCTCATTTACAAAATAAATAAGCAATGGCCTGATTTGAAAACAACCCTGATGGAGATGACCAACACACATCAGATCAATGCACTGCGAGCCCGCGAAATTGACATCAGCATCTCCCCCAACCCCATCATTGAAAAAGGGGTTAAAAGCAAGGTTTTGATTACAGAAAATTTTGCTGTGGTACTACCCACTAACCATAAGCTAAACAAAAGAAATCTAAAGAATGTGTCTCAATTATCAGGCGAGCCATTTATACTGCCAGCCAAAACTGAGGGGACCTTATACGTCGGCGTTATCGAATCCATATGTACCGATGCGGGTTTTTTACCACATGTGGTACACGAAACCTCCTATGCCAACACAGGCATCCGTTTGGTACAGGCGGGTATCGGAATCACGATCGAGCCGGTTTATGGACTTACAGGCTATAATAATATTAAAATCATCGAACTTAAAAACATCCGGCAAAAAGCTGAACTAACCATGCTGTGGTTGCCTGAATTCGAGCGGGAGTTTCCGGAGGTTATGCAATTGCTGGAGGAGTATCGATACTGAAGTACCGGCAGGAGCGGATCTTTGATAAGAAAGGTTTTGCGGTTAAAAACTTTATTGATTCTAAAATGAAAGCATAATAAACTTTTCGGACAATTGACGTAATATTTAGGAAAAGTGTCTAAATTTGGAGAAATAACTAAAAAATGGATATCGTAAGCGAGGCCGTCTATCAATACAAACGTACGGGCGAGTTGCCAACAAATAATCAAACCGCCCTGTTGGCCATCGTAAGAGAAGGTATCGATTTCGATGCGTTTCGTCCTCTCCTGTCAAAATACCCATTCTCCATTGAAGATTGGTCGCGTTATCTTCATCTCTCTGAACGAACACTTCAACGTTACAAAAAAGAAAAAAAGACATTTGATCCCCTTCAGACTGAGAAAATACTTCAGATCACCATGCTCTACGAACGGGGGGTTCAGGTATTCGGAGACAAACAAAACTTCGATACCTGGCTAAATACGGTTAGCCTGGCTTTAGGAAACAAGTCACCCAAAGAACTTTTGGATACTGCATTCGGAATTGATTTAGTTTCCGATGAATTAATACGCATTGAACACGGTGTACTGGCATGATTGTGTATCGCTTAAGCCGCTCAAAATATGCCGAAAGCCTATCCGGCCAGGGAGCCGAACTGGCTGGCGGACGCTGGAACAGTAGAGGAGTTGCCGTGGTTTATACCGGTGAAAATATTTCATTGTGCATGGCCGAGGTGGCTGTTCATTTGCCACTGGGCATCCTGCCTTTGGATTACACCTTGGTTACGATTGAAATTCCTGACGAAGAAATCACTTCCCTTTCCAAAAAAGAATTGCCTGACAACTGGCGCCAGGTTTTTACAATAGAAAATACCAGAAATATTGGAGACCGATTTTTCAGGGAAGGTGAAAAAATGATTCTGAAGGTACCATCCGCTGTCGTACAAGACGAATTTAATTATTTAATTAATCCGCACCATCCAAAAATAAAAAAGGTGAAAATAATCAGAACAGAACCTTTTGGATTTGATGAAAGGTTGTTTTTGAGGTAAAGATTAAGATAAGGGAGCAGCAAAAAGGAAAACGCTTTTTTACCTATTCACTAATTACAGATTGCGATCAATTTCTTTTTTTTCACAATTATTCTTTTATGATACGCATAACAAAAGAACTCTGAACGGTAGCAATATGGGGCACCCTTGCTAATTTTTCTTTAATAAATTGAGAATACGCATCCATATCTGTAACCTCCACCTTAAGCAAATAATCGAAATTACCGGCTATGTGAAAACAGGATACGATCTCAGGAAGTTTGACAATGGCCTCCTCAAAGGTTTCTAAAAACTCAGCAGCATGTGATTTAAGCTGCACATTACATAATACTGTCAGCTCAATGCCTAATTTTTTCCTGTCAATGATGGCTGAATACCTTTTTATGATACCTAACCTTTCCAGGCGCTTAATACGTTCATAAACAGGAGTATTGGTTAGCCCTACCTTCTGAGCCATTTCTTTAGTATTGAGTTTGGCATCAGCTTCTAAAATATTAATCAATTTAAAGTCTGTTTCATCTAATTGAAAAGCCGTCATTCTGTGTTATTTAAGATTAAAAGTGTTATTATAATGCTCGTATCAAAGAAACTGATCCTGAAAAAGAAGGATTATTATCTCAATTTCAGACGTATAATCTAACATTTGCAAAATTGCAGATATATTTTCTGATACTACTGTTTTCGAAGAATATTTATCTATTTTTATCAAAATTAATAGAAAAATGAATAGCCATGAAATGCGCCCTGAAAGCCTGATGATGACTTATGGATACAAGCCCCAACTGTCTGAAGGATCTCTTAAGTGTCCCATCTTCCAGACATCCACCTTCGTTTTTAATTCAGCCATGGAAGGCAAACGTTTTTTCGAAGTAGCTTATGGAATAAGTAAGCCGATGGAGAATGAAGAACAGGGATTAATTTACAGTCGGCTCAACAATCCCGACCTGGAAATATTAGAAAACCGTCTTTGCCTTTGGGATGGCGCCGAAGATTGCGCTACGTTTGAAAGTGGCATGTCGGCTATATCTACCGTGATGCTCGAATTTTTGAAGCCCGGTGATTTACTCCTGTACTCACGCCCTCTCTATGGCGGAACAGATCATTTTATCAATCACTTTTTAAAGACGCTCGACATTGAATCTATTGGCTTCTCTTCTAATAATTCAAAGGAGGAAATATTTCAAATGATTGAAGCTTCCGGGCGGGCAGACAGGTTATCTTTAATCCATATAGAAACGCCGGCAAACCCTACCAATACACTCATCGATATTGAAATGTGCGCTGCCATCAAAAAGCACTATTCTGAGGAGGAGAAGGAAGTAATTCTTTCTGTTGACAATACCTATATGGGGCCCATGTGGCAACATCCGCTTAAGCATGGTGCTGATCTGGTTATTTATTCGGCTACAAAATATATCGGCGGACACTCTGACCTGATAGCAGGCGCGGTGCTGGGTTCTAAATCAATCATTGGCCGTGTAAAAACTTTGCGCACTTTTCTTGGAAACATGATAGCTCCCTTTACCGGGTGGATGCTGATGAGAAGCCTGGAAACATTGAAGGTGCGCACTGACCAGCAGGCCAGGAATGCTGAAAAAGTCGCAGCATTTTTACAAAATCATCCCAAAGTTGAAAAGGTGTATTATTTAGGATTTATCCCCCATGAAAAAGATGAAAAGCAAAAGAAAATATTTGAAAAGCAATGCCTGACAGCGGGAGCCATGATTTCGTTTGATATAAAAGGAGGAGAAAAGGAGGCTTTCAGTTTTCTTGACAATCTAAAATTAATTAAGCTGGCAGTAAGCCTTGGTGGCACAGAATCTTTGGCCGAACATCCTTATACAATGACGCATGCTGATGTACCCCAGAATATTAAAAACGAATTATCCTTAACAGAGAAAATGATACGCCTGTCAATTGGGGTTGAATATTATCAAGATATCATTTCAGATATTGAGCAGGCTTTGAAGAAAGTAGAATGAACCAATTACGCTTTCCGGTGAACATCCGATTCAAGACATGTTTCACCAATAACTTTTCTACACCCTATTGATAGCTCTGTAATCCAACAGCTCCACATCTGGCGAAAGGCAACCCTCTTTGACCGGCTCTTCCTTCATCAGGTCGGTACTCAGGTATTTTTTATTGCTATCACTCAGCACTGTAACTACTTTGGCCTGGCTTCCCATTTTATTTTGGAGGAGGATGGCACCCAGTATATTAGCGCCCGATGATATGCCCACAGCGAGCCCCAATTGGCGAGCCAGTTTCTGTGCCATCAGAATCGAATCTCCATCAGAGGCTCTGACCACTTCATCCAGTTGATCTAACTTGACAATGGCCGGAATAAATTCGTCGGATATACCCTGTATGCGATGCGAACCTACCTTATAACCGGTTGAAAGTGTAGGCGACTCGGCGGGTTCAAGCGGATGCAGTTTAATCGATGGGTTTCGGCTACGCAAATAATTTCCCGTTCCCATAATGGTCCCTCCGGTTCCCACCCCGGCAACGAAGGCATCGGGTGTAATTT
>JBIQMB010000030.1:0-12941 GCA_044463745.1 Chitinophagaceae bacterium
TTTTCCAGGCTCATAAAACAATTATTGGTGTTGACAATCTGCTTCAGGAAAACAGGTTCCTCCACGATCTTCACAAACGGATGACCATCAAAAAACTTATCGTATTGATAGTTCAACTCCGGCAACGATTCATAACATTTCATTTGAGAGGTGATGAATATCCCTCTGGTAAAATTTCCGCGCCACGGCACAAAATTGACAGCAGGAACTTCAGCTCCGTTTGAAACAGATTTCAAGGTTTGCTTAATTTCCTTAATATGCTGATGGTTCAAGGTTTTATATGCCTGAATATTGTTTTCGCGCCAGGAGAAATGAGTGGTTTCGCTCTTGGACTGGCCTGCACCCGTACTACCTGTAATACCTGTGGTATATACTTCGGTAAGGATACCCATCTTGGCCAGCGGTAATAATCCCAATTCAATAGCCGTAGCAAAACAACCGGGGTTGGCTACGTTATCTGCTTCAGCTATCTGCTCGCGATTAATTTCGGGCAATCCATAAACGAATTTCCTGTCATTCCACGATGCGTTTCCATTCAATCTGAAGTCTTGCGATAAGGAGATGATCTTAACATGATCCGGTATAGCATGTGCTTCCATGAACTTAACCGAATCCCCATGAGCAACACAGAGAAATAGCACATCCACATCGGTGTTCAACTCACCGGAAAACTCCATATCTGTATCAAGAAATAAATCCTGATGAACCTGCGAAATTTTATTGCCTGCGTTACTGTTGCTATGTACGAAATCAATCGTAACATCCGGGTGATTTATCAGCAGTCTGATCAGTTCTCCGCCCGTATATCCAGCGCCTCCTACAATTCCTGCCTTAATCTTGTTTTTCATCTTGTAAATTTTTAATCGATTGATAAATGGATGTCTGGTTTCCGAAGATTTTACTAAAACCCCTGACATCTTCACCGGTCCAGCCTTTATTCATTTCGCCGTAGCTTCCAAATTTTCCGCTCATCAGGTCAAAATCAGACTCGATGCCCTTAATAACAAACCGGTATGGGTAGAGCTGAATATAAACATTCCCTGAAACATGCTGTTGAGTAGAGGTAAAAAAGGCTTCAATATCCCTCATAACCGGATCAAGCAACTGACCTTCATGAAGGAAATTACCATAGAAATCAGAGAGCTGACTTTTGAGCGTGATCTGCCATTTGCTTAAGACGTGCTTTTCAAGGGCATGATGGGCTTTTAAGATCAGTATAGGTGCTGCAGCTTCAAAACCAACCCGGCCTTTGATTCCGATAATGGTGTCGCCCACGTGGATATCGCGGCCAATTGCATATCCACCGGCTATTGATTGTAAGTGTTCAATTGCATCCACCGGTTCATCATAAGTCACGCCGTTTACCGTCACCAAATCTCCTTTTTCAAAACCGAGCACCACTTCTTCATCATCTTTTTTGCTCAGTTGTGTCGGCCACGCTTCTTCGGGCAATAATCCGTTGCTGGATAAGGTTTCCTTGCCACCCACACTCGTGCCCCAAAGCCCTTTGTTTATGGAGTACACCGACTTTTCGTAATTCATTTGTACTCCCTTTTTTTTCAGAAATTCTATTTCTTCCTGGCGCGAAAGTTTCAGATCACGGACAGGTGTCAGAATAGGCAAATCCGGAATCATGATATGAAAAATCATGTCGAACCTTACCTGGTCATTTCCTGCACCGGTGCTTCCGTGAGAAACGGCATCAGCATGGATGAGTTGAGCATGCTCAGCAATTTTTATCGCCTGCAACACCCTTTCTGCACTTACACTCAGTGGGTAGGTGCCATTCTTAAGCACATTACCATAAACCAGATACCTGATTATTTTATCGTAATACTCCTGCCGGGCATCCACCGCTGTATGCGAGGCCACACCAAGGGCATAGGCATGTGCTTCAATTTTTCCCATTTCCTCTTCTGTAAAGCCACCTGTATTGATTATGATACTATGTACTTCATAATCCAGTTCTTCCGACAAGTATTTAACACAGAAGGTTGTATCCAGGCCGCCACTAAATCCTAAAACAATTTTTTTCTTCATTTACAAATGCATTAAAAAAGATAAAAGTGATTTCTTCGTTTTTTTATTTTCTTCACGTAAACCGTTCGATTCTTTTTCTGTCTTTTTCTTCAGCAGATATCTGATCAGTCGCTTTTGCTTCAATCTCATGAAACGCTCATACAGTTTTGAATTCTGTTCAAATTCATTCACCGTTTTTTCAGGCTCCACATGTTCTTTTGGATCATAAAGCATCGCCGTACACATGCAGTTTTTCCTGTTTTTGCTCATCAGTATATCGTAGTTTACGCAACTTTTGCAGCCTTCCCAAAACTTATCATCGTCGGTCAGTTCTGAATAAGTAACCGGCTCATATCCCAGCTCACTGTTGATCTTCATGACAGCCAATCCGGTTGTAAGGCCAAAGATTTTGGCTTCAGGATACAACTTCCTTGACAAAGCAAAAATTTTATATTTAATCTGTTTGGCCACACCTGTTTTACGAAACGGAGGCGCAACGATAAGACCGCTGTTTGCCACAAATTTTTCATGGCCCCAGGCTTCAATATAACAAAATCCGACCCATTCGTTATCCTTGGTCAGCGCAATTACCGCTTTGCCCTCCTCCATCTTACGGGCTACATACTCGGGCGACCTTTGGGCAATACCTGTTCCCCTCGCCTTGGCTGAGGAAGCCATTTCGTCGGTAATGGTTTTTGAATAAACAGCATCGTCTGATGTTGCTACACGAACAATAATATTAGATTGTTCCACTGTGCATTAAATTTTGAGGTAAAATGATCAATTGAAATCGGCAGGGGGCTTATTTCACTGATAGGGGCTGCTTGCAACAACTCGTCCTATCAGCATCCACGTCGTGCTGAGACCCCGAAGGGGAAAAAGAAACTTGTTATGAAGATAGATTTCAAGACTTCTTTGTTTTTGAATTGATGCCGCAAATGTAAAATAAATTTTGAATGGATACCAAAAAATTATTTTAAATTTCTCGATCGGTTAAAATGGCGTGTGCTACACCAGAGGAATTTAAAACTGCTTTTTATTGTGAAATGGGTCATGAAATAACCGATATGTAACTCGATACCAAGACAAATGTGACTAAGCTGATTCGCCCATATTTAGCAGGAATTACCAAAAGCAAAAACTTCAAAAATTAATTTACCCCACTTGACTTAGCAGGTTACGCCTTCCAATTCACTAATTTATCTGCTATCTTTCTGTCATTACTCAGCCGGGGTACCTTATTCTGACCACCCAGCTTTCCTTCCTCTTTCATGTAATTGATAAACCCGTGTTTCTGAATGGGTGTTATCTTTAATTTCTGCAAAATATTTCCGCTTATCAGGTCATCGTAATAAATATTCTTTGCTCTTAAGTTATCATCCACCTCCGATGCAAACGATTGCATATCGGCCGGTTCTTTTTCAAATTCGATAAACCATTCATGATAGCTTTTTCCATCCGACGGAGCAATGTATGGAGCCACCGTAAATTCAGTTATCCCAATCTGTTGATGATCTGCGGCTTTAATCAATGCCTCTTCCACTTCTTCACTTATTACATGTTCCCCAAAAGCAGAAATAAAATGTTTGATTCGTCCGGTCACTACAATCTTATATGGGTTCAGCGAAGTAAATTTTACTGTATCCCCAATATTATAAGCCCACAAGCCGGCTGTGGACGAAATGATGAGCGCATAATTCTTATTTAATTCCACATCTTTCAGGCAAAGTCTTTCGGGCTTTGGATCATGTATTTTTTCCAGAGGCACAAATTCAAAAAATATTCCACTGTTTGTGTTGAGCAACAAACCGTCTTTTTCCATCCCATATTGAAACGCAAAAAAACCTTCGCTGGCAGGGTAAGTTTCTACTGTATCTATTTTCTTACCGATGCTCTCAAAGAGTTTGGCCTTGTAAGGTTCAAAATTAACGCCGCCCTGCACCAGCACACTAAACCCCGGAAAGATGTCCTTAATTTTTTTACCCGTTCTTTTTTGCAGTTCATCAAAATACATTTGAATCCATGGTGGAATACCGCTGATAAGGGTCATATCTTCTTCAATCGTTTCATCCACAATTTTCTGCAATTTCTCTTCCCACTCCTCAATGCAATTGGTTGTAAATGAAGGGAGCTGATTGCTCCGGAGATACCTTGGAACGTGATGGTTAACAATGCCGCTCAGCCGACCGGTAGGAATTCCCCCCACCCTGGTAAGCTCGGGCGATCCGCTAAGAAATATCATTTTACCATCTGCGAAACCGGAATTCCCGGATTGGGACATATAGCAAAGCAAGGCATTCCGTGCCGAGTCGATATGGTTATCAATCGAATCCTTTGTAATCGGGATA
This sequence comes from Chitinophagaceae bacterium, assembly GCA_044463745.1. Lineage (GTDB taxonomy): Bacteria > Bacteroidota > Bacteroidia > Chitinophagales > Chitinophagaceae > Ginsengibacter. The sequence goes on from JBIQMB010000030.1 coordinate 4,368, forward strand.
TACTTTACACCACTGGTTGTGCCGCTCGTTTTAGCCAAATAAATAGGTTGGCCTTTCCACAAAATATTATGTTTCCCTTCCTTTATTTTATCCATATACGGACGCATGGCCTCATAATCCCGAATTGGAACATGCTTAACAAAGTCATCATGTGTTTTTATTTCTGCAAAATGATGTTCTTTTCCAAACTCAGTATTTACTGCAGACTTAATAATATTTTTGAAAATGGCATACTGATCTGCAAGAGCCGTCGACATGGATTTTCGTACCTGTTTATCAATATAGGTTGCAAATGGTTTTGCAAAGAATGATTTGATTTTCATTTTTTAAGATTCACCGTTTCAAATGTACAAATAAAAATGCTCGTACAAGATTGGTTTTTCACTTCGGCTTATCTTAACAGTAATATTTAGTGCAGGTTTATCAGAAATAATTCTTTGAAAAATCAACGTCCACTGCTGCTATCTTTCCTTCCGGATCTACGAGTATTGCCAGGGGGATGTATTGAATATTATATTGAACACTCACCTGGCCATTCCACCCTTTTAGTTCCGAAACATTCGTCCAATTTAACTGATGCTTTTTTACTGCCTGAAGCCAGGCCTCTTTATTTTCGTCGAGCGACACACTAATTACTTTCATTCCCCGTGACTTATTTTTTTCAACAAACTTTTTTAATTGGGGCATCAATTCAATACACGGGCCACACCACGAAGCCCAAAAATCTATTAAAACGTAATTACCTTTAAAGTCACTTAAACTAACCATTTTTCCTGCAGCATCCGGTATTGTGAATACAGGCGCTTCTTTACCCGGCTTGATATCGGATAATGCAATCATTCTTTCTTTTAATTTTTTCCCTTCAGGCAATTCTCTTAATTCGGATGAAAGTGAATTGTATAAGGTGGTCATTATATCCGGTGTTTTGGATACGTCGGCAAATAAAAAATAGGCCAATGCCTGCAAAGAAAAATATTCGTCCGGATGTTCCTTTATATATTGGATTTTCAGAACTTTTTCTGCCTTGTTAATAGAATCGATTCTGTTTTTCATGTTAGTAAACGAAGAATCGGGATACACTCTTTTAAGGCTATCCATGATATACTGCAACTGGTACTGATTTGGTAATTTAGCGGTCGATTCTTTCCAGGCTGTGTATTGCTTATTAATTTGCGCCCCTGTTAATTTTACATTTTCTTCCTTCCATCTTTTACCAGTCAGGTGGGCTGCAATTTTTCCGGGTTGAATGTAAAACTGGGTAAAAGCGGAAGGAAACTTGCCGCCTTCCTCATTTATATACATAGAGGTTAACATGCCCGGCGTATTTATTTTTCCGGTAAATGCAAATCTTCCATTTTTCACCTGGGTAGAATCATCAATTTTTTGATTCATTCCAGAGTAATCCAACCCATATAAATGAATGTATTTATTATTGAATGAGGTATCCACTATGCCTTCAACAGTATAGGTGTCTTGCGCATGGATAGTTAGCACCCCAAATGTGAAAAAGAGAACAACCAACAGTTGCTTCATAAAAATATTTTAATGAAGATAACTTACTTTTTAGTTTTCACAGAAATATTTTGTTTTTTATTTAAGCGAATCCATATTAAAGTTGTTGACTTTGTACCTATATCTTCCGTTCACAGAAAATACGGGGGTTATGACTTTCATGAGGTTTGTCACATAATGTGAAATGTAAAAGCATCCATCATCAATTGCAGTCGCAAGCCCAATCCTTATCAAGATCAATAACGGTAATCACCAGCAAGTTTTGGTTCTTCGGTGCAACTACCACCCGGATATGTTGCTTTTGATAACTATACCCTTCCAGTGCATAGGTCTGGTTCTTATGCTTTTTGTCATATCCCGATTTGGCCTTGTTTAGTTTTCCATCCGCGATAATTTCCTTTATCTCCCGCTCGTTGATCTCACGACAATCCATTCGGCATTTGGCATGCTTGGTATAAACCAGCTCCTTGTAATCTCTTACATCATCATTAACCGAAACACCCAGTGGTGCACTTTGCAAAAAATAAACAATCGCAATTATCAAAACAGCTAATGCAAGATATAGCCTGCGGTCTCCTACCCTATTTCTATTGACTTTCACTTGAATAGATAGTATTTGATGGAAGCAAAAATAACAGAATATATAGGTCTTTAATTACTTAATTTTGCAGCCTATGTCAAACAACAAATCAGTAGCACTACATACACTGGGTTGTAAACTGAATTTTTCTGAAACGTCCACCATGAGCCGCTTGCTTGAAAATGACGGTTTCGAAACCCGGCCATTTAATGAGAAAGCAGATTTTTATATTCTCAATACCTGTTCTGTAACTGACAACGCAGACAAAGAATGCAGGCAATTGGTACGGCGGATTCAAAGGCAGGCGCCCGAAGCCATGATCGTGATTACCGGATGCTATGCCCAATTAAAACCTGAAGAGGTAGCAGCCATTCAGGGGGTAGATCTGGTGCTGGGTGCAGCGGAAAAATTTAAAATCCAAAAGCATATCCATGCGTTGATGGAAGGTAAGAGTGAAAAAATTCATAGCTGCGAAATTGATGATGTAACCGGATTTAACACCTCCTATTCACTTGGAGATCGCACCCGCACCTTCTTAAAAGTGCAGGAGGGATGCGATTATAATTGTTCGTACTGTACCATTCCTATGGCTCGGGGAAAAAGCAGAAGCCAAAGTATCGATAGGGTGCTTCAGGATATAACGGACATAAAAAACGCGGGCGTAAAAGAAATCGTTTTTACGGGAATAAATCTTGGCGATTACGGGAGATCAGAGAACGGTGAAAAGACGGATAAAAATTTTTATGATCTGCTGCATGCAGTCGAACATCATGACGGCGTAGAGCGCTATCGCATTTCTTCGTGCGAACCCAATTTACTTTCGGATGAAATAATAGAATTGGTAGCAGAAAGTAAAGTTATCATGCCTCATTTCCATATTCCATTGCAGAGCGGAAGTAACAAAATTCTGGGGCTGATGCGCCGCCGCTACAGGCGTGAGTTATACACAGAAAAAGTGCAGAAAATTAAATCGTTGATTCCACACTGTGGCATCGGAGTAGATGTCATAACCGGTTTCCCAGGCGAAACAGAGGATGATTTTATGGATACATACCACTTTTTATCTGAGTTGGATGTATCCTACTTTCACGTATTCAGCTACTCCGAAAGATCGGGAACCGTGGCGCTTGATATTAAACCTGTGGTGCCCATGGGTGAGCGACATAAAAGAACCCGTGCATTGCGTGCACTTTCATTCAGAAAATCGCAGCAATTTGAAAGGGAAAATGCCGGCACTTCAAGAAAGGTGTTGTTCGAGGGTCTTCATCACAATGGAAAAATGGAAGGCTACACTGATAATTACATTAAAGTTTCTGTTCCCTTTAATGAAGAGTGGAATAATAAAATTGTAGATTGGAAATTATAAGAAAGCTTTTCCAGAGTTTTGCACTCCGGAAAAGCCTTTAAATTTATGAAAGCCAGAAGATCACTTCAACCTTTCATAATATTCTACCCCGATACTGCCATCTGCGTTCGTTATAGTCTGAACAAAATGATCATTATCCGGCATCTCATATTTTACTTTAAACGTGTTTCCCATGATGACCGGATAAGATGAAACCAGGTCCGTTTCTTCTATTTCACCATCACCCGTTTTTCTAAAAGTACCATAACCCATTCCACTGCTCGTTTCGTCCGGACCCGATTTGAAAGTATTGCCAAACATAAAATAACCCTTATAAAAAGCTTTGTATTGAACCCGATCATTAGGCAGTGTATCATTATCCACCACCATATACGACCTTGTTTCCTTCCAAACCCCATCCAACGGATGGCTGGCGGTATCTTTAACCCGACTGTAAAACTCTGTGAGGGTGGAAGGTACATCACTGATCTGGATTCCTGACACAATTTGTTTATACCCCTGCGGTGTAGTCTTCACATTCAGATGGTAGTCCTTTGGCCCATCTAGAATAGATGAAAAAGCAGATCTGTAAATGTTGTGCTCGATAACAGTATCACCGTTTTCACTGGTGCTATATGTACCCACGCCAAAAGACACCGTAGAATCCCTGGGATTAAACATGGTAAACATAAAATGGTCATCGGTGTAAATTTTCAACATCCGTGAGTCGTTGTAGGCATTCGTTTTTCCTTCTTGCTCCACGTTCATTTCAGTCAATGAATAAGTTCCCGGCATTAACTTAGAAAGATCAACACTTTGTGCGCAGCCAGCCATTATAACAGCCAGACAAGCGATTGGAATTAGATTTTTCATTGTAAAACAATTTTGATGGCTCTACAATTTAACATTATTTTTTAATTCAGAAAAATCTATTAATATTTTTGAAGATATGGTTGGGTTTAGAAAATTTGGTCAGAGAGCAGGAAGTTATGCATTTGGTGGAAATTTTGCAGTACAAAAAGGTTAAACAAGTGAAGACGTGGATATAGAAAAAAGAGGTCGGGTGAGCCCCCATAGAATCTTTTTAAAATAGTAAACTCATTCTGCTTAATTTTAGCTTTCTAAAACAATCATATAATGAACAGATTTTTCAAAGTATTAATAGCCGGCATCGCAGCAAAAAAGTATGGTAACAGTTGCCTGGGAGGAGGGTGCCTGGGCACCATCGTCGTTTTCGTACTGGTGTACTTTCTATTAGGCCAGTTTCATTGTTAATATAGGCGGCATCCGTATTAATTCTCAGTTTTTCCGATTCTTTTTCAGCCCTTTAGTTATTTCAGGAAAAAGACTTTTCTTTACGCAATCATACCAAAATTTAAATTGTTTTTATGTCTGAAACTTTAAAGGAGAGGAAACATCCGAAGGCGCTTCCTTTTTTATTCTTTTCCGAAATGTGGGAAAGATTTGGTTACTATCTTATGATCGGAATTTTTACACTTTATCTGAAAGATGTAAAACAGGGGTTTGCCATGACGGAAGCCGAAGCTTCAGACCTTTACGGCACTTTCATTGCGCTGGTTTTTCTCACTCCATTTTTAGGAGGTTTATTGGCCGACCGTTATTTTGGTTATCGAAAATCCATCATTACCGGAGGTCTGTTTATGGGTGTCGGTTATTGTATGATGGCGATTCACAGTTTGCCGGCACTATATCTTTCTATGGCTCTGGTTATTATCGGAAACGGATTTTTCAAACCCAACATATCTACCCTGCTTGGTAACGTATACTCTACTCCCAAATATGCAGAAAGAAAAGACGAAGGCTATAATATTTTCTATATGGGTATTAATATCGGAGCCTTTGTCTGTAATTTTTTTGGAGCGGTTTTGTATAACACACTGGGCTGGAGCTATGCATTTATAGCAGCAGGTATCGGCATGTTTATCGGTGTCATTATTTTTGTTATCGGTACGCGTCATTATCGCGAAGCGGATGTAAAAAAGGGTGTTAGAAAAGGCGATATGTCTTTTACCAGAATAGTGATGCTTATCCTGGTTCCGTCGGTTATTGCAGGCATAATCGGATGGTTTATTCCCGGTTCCATTTTCGGTTCAGACAGTACAGATGCTTTTATTTTTGCTTGCATTCCTGTTATTTATTTTTATGCCAACATATATATTAAGGCAGATGCAAGTGAGAAGCGCCCCATAGCGGCACTGCTGGCCATATTTGCGGTTGTTATCATATTCTGGGCAGTCTTTAAACAAAATGGTTCGGCACTCAATACCTGGGCCGACCGTTATACCGACAGAGAGGTAAGCGGCGTAACCGGAAAGGTGTTTAATTTTCTTCAATTTTCGCGCTCCGAAACCTATGTGATGGATTCGGTAGAAAAATATGATGATGCATTTCGACTGCAGAAAATAGATGGTAAAATAATTAAAGAATTTGATTATCCACCTTATTTTAAAAACCTGCATCCCGACCGGCTGCCCGAGCAGGGCGGAACAATCGATTTATGGGCTACGAATTTAAGTCAGTCAATCAATCCATTTTGGGTGATTGTACTAACGCCCTTACTCCTTGCCTTCTTTGCATGGCTGAAGCGTAAAAATGCAGAGCCTACTACGGCCACCAAGATTATGTACGGTCTGTTTATTTCCGGTTTATCGGTGTTATTTATGGTAGCGGCCGTATATGCCAGCAGTAATGGAACAGAGAAAGCCAGCGTTTGGTGGCTGATTTCAAGTTATGGAGTTATAACGATTGGTGAATTGTTTTTAAGTCCGATGGGATTGTCGATGGTATCAAAGCTGAGTCCTGTACGAATTACTTCGTTGATGATGGGCGGTTGGTTTGTAGCTACTGCCATCGGCAATAAACTATCTGGTGTACTCGCCACGATGTGGGATAATTATGAAAGCAAGGCCAATTATTTCTGGCTGAATTTTGCACTTCTGATGGTTGCTTCACTCATCATGCTTTCGATGCTTAAATGGCTGAATAAGGTGATGAAGGAGAAAGGTGTGCACTGATGGCGTTCGATATGGTCTTCACGCTAAGCATAGGTATGAAGCAAGGCAAGTGGCAAGACCGGTGTGTCGATTGGATAATATCACCCCTAACGAGAGGTTCATTTTAGATTCTTTTTTTCTACAATCTTGACATTCCTTAACGGGATTTGAGCAAAATCATGTGAGCAGGAAGAAGCCTATTTTCATTATAATAATGATTCACGCAGCACCACAATCCGTCATCAATGGGATAATACAGCGCCACCGAATTGTTGCATTACCTCTCTACACCACCTCTGCTTCCACTACTTCGTACTCGTGTTCCAGTCCGCGAAAATCTACCGGTACCAATTTGCTCACACCGGGTTCCTGCATGGTTACACCATAAATCACATCCACTGAAGCCATCGTCATCTTATTATGGGTAACAATGATAAACTGAGAATCTTTACTGAATTTCCTGATCATTTGTGTGAACTTCTGAACGTTCATATCATCCAACGGTGCATCAACTTCATCCAGGATACAGAATGGTGCCGGCTTAATCAAGTAAATGGCGAAAAGCAAAGCTGTGGCCGTAAGCGTTTTTTCACCTCCTGATAGCTGTGTAATGCTGGTCGGGCGTTTTCCTTTCGGCTTGGCCATAATATCGATACCTGTATCAGCCAGGTTTTCCGGGTTTTCCAAAACCATATCGGCGGTATCGTCCTCGGTAAACAGGGCTTTAAAAACTTCCCTGAAATTATCTCTTACCTGATTGAATGTTTCAAGAAACTTCTGGTTAGCTGTTGCTTCTACTTCTTCGATGGTTTTCATCAATGAAGTTCGCGCATCAACCAGATCATTTTTCTGCTCGGTAATGAAGTCAAAACGATGCTTCATTTCAGTAAAAGCTTCCACTGCTGTGGGGTTAACCTCACCAATATTGTCAAGTCGTTTTTTGAGCCTATCCGTTTTTTCCTGAAGCTCTTCTTTAGATAATTCGGTGGTCCTTTCCTCTTCCAATATCTCATCCAGATCTACCCTAAACTCTACCATCAGCCTTTCTTTCATTCCTGCCAATTGCAATTTCAATTCATTAAGCCGATCCTTGGTTTCAGAAACAGCCAGATCAGATTGTTCCTTGGTTTTATTCAATTGTCTGACATGCGTTTCCTTTTCGGCTATTTCATTTCTGAACAGATGAAATTGGGTTTCGGTTTCATTTAGACGGAGCTCCTCAGCTTGCCGGTTTCTCATCAAATCCTCCAGGTCTATCCTCAATTTCTCTAATTCAATGGTGGTAATTTCGATCTGCGATGATGAATCAGTGAGCTGAAGTTTGCTATTATCAATCTGCTCTTTTAGATCATTCAATTGTTTGTTCTTGAATTCAAGCTCTTGCTTCAGCGCAAAAACCTTACTCTGCTGTTTGGTTAGCAACAAGTTATTGTCATTGAAACTTCGGTTATGGGAATTGAAATTCTCCTCAGACAATTTGAAGTTCGCTTCAGCCTGAACCAATACGGCTTCCTGTCCTGATGCCCTCTCATTCAGATCCTGAAGTCTGCTGCGGGTATCTGCTATACCATCCCGGGTATTTTCCAATTGATTGGTCAACTCTTCTATCCTCCTCGACGAGCTCTGATTTTGCTGTTGTTGCGATTCGATTTTATTTTTCAAAGCATTCACCTCATTGGTCAGGTTTATAACCTCTCGCTGCAGATCTTGAATCTGCTTCTCTTTCAAGCTTTGGTTAAGGTGAATGACCTCGCCGGATTTCTCTTCAATTGCTTTTTTCAGGGATGATGTTTTTCCTTTTTGAACCTCAATTTCCTCTGAAATCTTTTCAAGATTTTTAACCCGTCCGATTTTTTTACCTTCAAATAGTCCCACGCTTCCGCCCGATATGGCATACTCGCCTTTGACGATCTTACCTGTCTTTTCCAATACGATTCCATCGGCATTCTGAAACGCTTCATCCGTTTCGGCTATGGCAACCTTACCCAAGAGATGATGGGCAAGCCTTCTGTATTTTTCATCAAACTCTACAACATCCAGAGCCGAAGTCAAATTTTCCGATGATGTTTTTTCGCCGGCTTCCTCCTGAAGTTTATTTAGTATGAAAAATTTTGCCTTCCCTT
>JBIQMB010000031.1:0-12643 GCA_044463745.1 Chitinophagaceae bacterium
TGCCTTCTTCACCAAATATTCTTTAAACCCTTCTACAAATTGCTTGTTGATTTGATTGAACTGAATATCTCGTGGGCAATACTTTTTAAGGTGCTTGATTGTACTATCCCAATTGCCATAGTTGCCCATACTATCCTTGCGCTTCTCGGCAAGCATTTCCATATAGGAAATGAAGTAGCTTTTCATCTTCTCTTTATCGTGCAGGTCGTAGGTGTTGGATTCAATTTCCAAATGCCTTTTGCTGCGTATTGTTTCAGCTAATGCAAGAATTTTTTTGTTTTCGTCCTTTTGGAATTTGGTAAGTGTTCCCTTCTCTGGGTCGGGGGTTAGGTAAAGATTGAGGTATTCATACTGTCTTTTACCGTTGCTGTAATATTCTAAATACAGACTGATTTTCTCACCTTTTTGGCGTTGGCGCAATGTTACTTTCATTTTCTTTCAGTTATAAAAGTTCCTAAAAATCCCTAACAGAATATCGGGCAACAAAAAAAATGCTGGGCAACAAATATTCCATTTGGGCAACAAATAGGCAACAAAGATAAGTAAAAAAGGGCAATCGGGCAACAAAAAAGAGAAAGAAAAAGGAATAAAAGTATTGAAAAACAAGTACTTAGCAAAGAAAAGAAAGGTATTTACTTTCCGATACAAAACTTCCCGAAAATCGCCCCCAAAATATCGCGGTCTATTTCAATTTGACCGGTTATTTCTCCAAGGTAGTAGAGCGCGCGGCGTACATCAATGGTGAGTAAGTCGCCGGTAAGGTTTTGTTCTAATCCGGCCTGAATCGCCTCAATGCTCTCGCGGATTTTTTTTAGCGCATCATAATGCCGTGCATTGGAAACAATGCTGCCCTCCGCGGTTTTACCACCGATAGCCTTGTCGTATAAACGCTGTTTTAATTCCTCGATATTCATTCCGCTTTTGGCTGAAATGTTTTCAATGGTAGGCGTGTGCGAAATACCGTGCTCTTCCATCTGCTGTTTGTATTTATCAAACTTATTGTACACCACCAGCATTTTATCCTGGTAAGCTTTTAGCCATTCAGGTTCCTCTTCGGGTTGCGTGAGATCTATAACATGAATGATGATGTCTGCCTGCTCCGCATTTTGTTTGCTGCGGGCAATGCCCATGTGCTCAATCCGATCGGTGGTGTGCTCGCGAATGCCTGCCGTGTCGATCAATCGGAATAAAATACCGTGGATGTTTACAGCCTCCTCAATCGTATCGCGGGTGGTTCCTGCAATGTCGCTTACGATGGCCCGCTCTTCATTGAGCAAGGCATTGAGGAGGGTGCTTTTTCCGGCGTTGGGCTTCCCGATGATGGCCACACTAACTCCTTTCTTGATTACATTACCCAGGGCGAAGGAATTCATGAGCCGTGTGGTTTTCTGATACACCTCATTTATCAATTCCCTGAGTTGAGATCGGTCGGCAAATTCTACATCCTCGTCTGAAAAATCAAGTTCCAGTTCAAGCAGGGCAACGAAGTGGATCAGCCGGTCGCGAAGGGTATTCAGGTCGTTTGAAAAACCTCCCTTCATTTGGTTCAAGGCAGTCTGATGGGCGGCTTCTGTTTCGGAATTAATAATGTCGGCTACAGCTTCGGCTTGGGCCAGATCCATCTTCCCATTTAAAAATGCGCGTTGGGTGAATTCGCCCGGTTTGGCAAGTCGTGCTCCTTTGTTCACAAGGGTATTCAGTACTTCTTGTAAAACGAAGGGCGAGCCATGGCAACTGATTTCTATGACATCTTCGCCTGTAAAACTATATGGTTTTTTGAATAAGGACAGCACTACTTCATCCAGGATTCTATCGTCATCCTGCAGATAACCGACATGAATGGTATTGGGCTGCTGCTGCGCCAACTTCTTCTTCGGAAAAATTTGCTGCACAATGGAATAAGCATCATCTCCGCTAACCCTTATCACACCTATGGCACCTACACCCGGAGGTGTAGCGATGGCAACAATCGTATCTTTCCAACCTGATAACTGTGAATACATTGAACAAAATTAGCAATATCCAAAGAGAGTGAAGGGATAAAGAACATCAGTTCTTCAACGCAGAGAAGAAAGAACGCGGAGTTTCCGCAGGGGAAAAAAAAACTTTTTTGTGAAACTTGGTGTCTCTGTGTCTTCGTGGCCCTCAAACGCAGAGAAAAAAGAACGCAGCGTTTGCGCAGAGATAATTCTCTTTGTGAACCTTCGCGGCTTCGCGTCTTTGTGGCTCCTAAACGCAAAGAAAAAAGATTGCGGAGTTTGCGCAGGGAGATAGCTACTTTCTTTGTGAACCTTCGTGGCTCCGTGCCTTCGTGGCTCTCAAACGCAGAGAAGAATGAACGCAGAATTTGCAAAGGGAGATAAGTACTCTCTTTGTGAACCTTCGCGTCTCCGCGCCTTCGTGGCCCTCAAACGCAGAGAAAAAAGAACGCAGCGTTTGCGCAGAGATAATTCTCTTTGTGAACCTTCGCGGCTTCGCGTCTTTGTGGCTCCTAAACGCAAAGAAAACAAAAAATTTTTTTGGTGAACCTTCGCGTCTCCGCGCCTTCGTGGCATCAAAAAAAAATCACCGCGCCCCACAAAGAACCTTCTCAATATCCACATTCCCACCCGAAATGATAATACCTACCTTTTTATCTTTAAACAAGTCCTTGTTATACAAAGCTACTGCCACCGGCACAGCCGAACTCGGTTCAATGACAATCTTCATTCTCTCCAAAACCAACTTCATAGCCTGAAGTATTTGATGATCATCTACCGTTATAACATCCGCTGCATATTTCATCATGATCGGATATGTAATACTTCCTAATGAAGTCAGCAATCCGTCGGCAATGGTATTCGGCTTTGATGAAGGAATAAACTGTCCACTTCTGAACGACTTCCATGCATCATTGGCTCCCTCCGGTTCACATGCAATAACCCTAGTATCGGAAGAAAAATACTGCGTACAAAGCAAGGTGCCACTCAGTAACCCACCACCACCTACCGGACAGAGAACGTAGTCAAGCCCAGGGACCTGCTGCAATAATTCATAACAACAAGTAGCCTGCCCTGCTATCACGTCATAATTATTATATGGATGAATTTCCATAGCACCTGTTTGACGAATGACATCGCGAAGCGTACTTTCGCGGGCTTCAAGTGTGGGTTCACAAAAAGTAATCAGGGCGCCGTAACCCTCTACAGCAGCCACTTTCACAGCCGGTGCGGTTCGTGGCATCACAATATATGCCGGCACGCCATGTATTTTCGCAGCCCTGGCCAGTGCCTGAGCATGATTACCACTTGAATGGGTAGCAACCCCGTTTTTCAAACTTTCTTTATCGCCCGACAGAATTGCATTCATCGCTCCCCGGCTCTTAAAAGCCCCTGCTTTCTGAAAGTTTTCGCATTTAAAATACAATTCCAACCCCGCCATGTCATTAATTTGCGCTGATTGCATTACAGGCGTATGATGAATGTAAGGCTCAATACGGCTGACAGCCTCCAATATATCTCCTGCTTCGGGTGTTCGTTGTAATGACATAAACTTGTTTTGGTATGCAATTTCGGAAAAACGCTAAAAACAAATCAGAATACCCATCCACTCTTTCACTAATTTTCTGATCCTACTATGATTTCTTTTGTATTACTCCCGCGCTTTAACCTCATGAGCGTCGGGCACTCCCCATTCTGCTGCCAACGCTGACCGGCGATCTTTGTCCAAAGCCGGCACATCATAATCGCCCCTGATTCTTTTTTGACGAAATACTTCGTACAAGGTTACCGCACAGGCTACAGATATATTCAGTGACTTAATAATTCCAACCTGCGGAATAATAAAATCTCCATCCGAATATTTTCGTACATGGTCGCTTACTCCCCTTTGTTCATTTCCGAAAACGAATGCAACAGACTGGCCAAATTCTATGGAATACAATTCACCGGAAGCGGACCCCAGATGGCTTGTATATATTTTATCAAACCTGCTCCTTACTTCTGCAAAGCATTTTTCTGCATCCGTAAACTGGTGCACCGTCAGCCATTTGTTGGCCGTTGAAGAACTTCTGTAACCCCAATTTTTGTGAGGTGGTATCCGGTCATTTAAGATATAAATATCCTGAACGCCAACCGCATCACAGGTGCGCATCACTGCCGACACGTTGTGCGGATCAAATACATTTTCGAGAATGACCGTAAGGCCGGGTTGCCGCTTATCCAGTACATCCGTCAGGCGTTTATATCGTTCGGGCGTCATCTTTATTGTTATGTTTTGGGGCCGGCAATAATAATCAAATATTTGTTGAATTACACAAAAGCTCCACAAACAAATACAGGCAGGTTCAGCACCCGCCTGCATTTTCTTTCGCCTTACATCATTAAAATCTGTATGATGCGGTAGCCATCCACTGACGTGGCGCTATCGGATTAATGCTATAATTTTCGTGAACATAATAATTATATGCATTGGTAAGATTACTCACCTTAACCAGCAAAGAAATATTTTTGAAGGTATATCCGGCAGATACATCAATGGTGGTAAAACCGTTGACCGGTATCAATCTTGAATAATTTTGCGCCTGTCCCTTGGTGTTATTCCATCCTGCAAACCTGTTTCCGGTATAGTAAGCGCCTGCACCAATTTTCACTCCTTTCAACGCACCGCTGAAATTATAAAAGACACTCCCATTTGCCGTATGTGCAGGAGTGCCCACAAGCCGCTCGCCTTCTACATAACTGCCTTTGGTATCCGGTGTGCTTGTGTACCTCATATCATTATAACTATATCCGGCTATAAAATCCAATCCGGTAATAAACCTACCCGTTACATCCAGCTCTATCCCCTTGCTGGTTGTTTGCCCTACCAGTTCTTTAAAAGCCGTATTGTTGTTCGGAGTTACACCATCTTTTTCAAACTGTGCCGTCTGAGCCAGGTTATTATTAATAATGCCGTAAGCAGTCAGGTTTACAGAAAGTGCGCCATGCATGAAATCATTCTTCACACCCAATTCGTATTGATCAATCACACTCGGTTTCAGGGCGTTTCCAAATACGTCGGTTCCTTTATTGGCCGAAAATGAATTGGAATAACTTACGAAGGCTGCGGTGTTTTTTAGCACTTTATAAACCAATCCAACGCGTGGTGAAAAAGCACCCTCCGTTTTGGAATCTCCGAATGTGGTAGCGTCGGTGATGTAATCAAACGTTTTCGCACGCGAAGCCTCTTGCATTGACCACCTTACCCCTGCAAGCAGTTTTATCCGATCCGAAAGGCTCATCAAATCCTGGATAAATACGCCTGCCCGGGTTATGGGTGTGGTTGTTATATTGGTTTTATTGGCCGCCGGAATATCCGTTCTTGATACATACTTATCAGGATCAAGAATGTTCCATTGATCATAGGTGGCCGGGTTATCAAACTTCGTATTCTGAGCGCTGTTGTAATCTACATCCGCTCCTGCCAGAATGGTATGCCCCACCTGTCCTGTACTGACCTTTCCTGTAAAATTCATTTGTCCGTACAAACTGTTTTCATTTGAAAGAATTTTGTTTAACGGCCGTTTCCAGTCGCCCTGCGCATCTGCCTGAATTCTTTCGGTGGAATAATAATCACGGTTATAATTCTGATAATGAACGGATGTTTTCATGTTCCACTTCTTATTCATTTTATGATCGAACGCAATAGAGGCTGTTGCTTGTTGCACTTTATTATACTGCCAGTTTACGCCATTGAAAGTATTTCTGGGCACATCGGCAATGATGGTGTTGTCCAAAGAACCAATTCCAAAGTCGGGTGTGAAATCATGCTTAAGATAATCGCCCTGAACAAGGAGTGTTGTCTTATCACCCAATTTAAAAAGGAAGGAAGGATTCACATAATACCTGGTAGAATGCACCACGTCGCGATAACTGTCGCCATCCTCAAACATTCCATTTATCCTCCATGCTATATTTTTACTCAGTGGGCCATACAAATCGATCGCCGGTTTCCATAAGTTATCGCTTCCGGCTCTTAAAGACACTTCACCGCCAAAATTAAATTGCGGCTTTTTGGTAACCATATTGATGATTCCACCTGGAGCCACTTCGCCATATAAAATGGCAGCACTCCCTTTTAGCACTTCAACTTTTTCAAGCGAACTCATTTCAGGAAACACTCCTGAATTGATGCGCGCTCCATTCTTATAAAAATTATCACTGCCAAGTCTGTAACCCCGGCCATTAAAGCTTTCCTGAGCACCGCCCCGGGTTGTTGAAAGATAAATTCCGTTTACATTTCTGATTACATCACTGAGTTTTTCTGCCTGTTGGTTTCGAATTGTATTGGCATTGATGATGCTGAAACTCTGGGGAAGATCCATGGGTGCGACGGGCATTTTTCCGATTAAGACAGGCTGAAGATTAGGACTCCTACGGCCGTCGATAAGGATGTCGGACAACGTCTTGGCACTCTCCTCTAATATTACATGAACAGGTACTTCCGCATTAGAGACATGAATCACTTTTTCTACCTGCGTACTCTCAGTATAAGTAACTACCAGAACGTAATCGCCGGGTTTAAGGTTCCTGAATTGAAAAGAACCATTCTGATCGGTGATGGTAGATTTGGAAGTGTTCTTAAGATTAATGGTTACCCATGCAGCAGGCTGTCCATCAACTGTGGTGACCGTACCGGCTATCCGGCCATCGAATTCATCCTCTGTAAACGCATTAGCAAACGAGGCAAATGGGATGATCGTGAATAATAAATACAGTATGATAAGTTTAGTACAAATTCTCTTTGAATGCATAATAATTTCTTTTCTATCTTTCTTTAATGTCGGGGGCGAAATTATCAGCAGAGAAGAAACTTCATTTACGTTTTAAGAAAAGGAGATTTACGAAATAAGGAATCAAAATAATCCTGATGCATTATTCTACGATCAATTGTGGATTTTATTTACGAAATCAGTAAAAAAGCCAGTATTTTATTCAGGTAGGTTTATGCTTTCCGAATCCGGAAGGCGTGCAGAATGGTGGAGCTAATCATATTGAATTGCTTTCAATATATCTTTTAGGTTTACTGAAATGGATGAGAAAAAAAATGAGAATTTTCAAAAAAAAAGTTTGTCATTTAAAAATAAAAGATACATTTGCCTTCCTCTTATCGGAAAAAGAATAAATTAAACCGATAAAAAAGCAGAAAATGATTTATCAAATTACCCTTTGTACTAACACTTCCAAATCAGTAATGAACTGTTGCTGTATGGACATTCGTATGTATGTCGGGTAAGGGTATGTAATATTTATAAAATTAAAAAGCCTCCTGACATGAATCAGGAGGCTTTTTTTATTTGGCTATTGAAGTTTTAAAAAATGAACATAAAAAATTTAAATCAGATGAACGTTTGCAAATGCATGTGTAGTTGTATGTATTCATTACGATGTTACCGCTAATATGTAAAAATAATTCTTTGCATAGCAGGCTTTACGGTAACATGTAAAGCCTGTTTTTTTTTCAATATAACTCCTTCGAATAACACAAAATAATCACCAAAATAAATCATGTTCATCACAACTTTAAAAACACCGGTTGAAGCAGAACAAGGCATTCTGAATAAATTAAAAACCCTGAGCCGGAAGACTGGAAACACACCCTTGATGACCATAGAAGGCCTGCATCAAAACAAAAATGTGCAGGTTGTAGCCAAAAGAGAATGGATGCAATTTTCAGGAAGCGTAAAAGCTCGTGCCGCATTCAATATCATCAAAGAGGCAATTTTATCGGGAAGGCTAAATGAAAGCAAGACCTTACTGGATGCTACCAGTGGCAACACCGGTATTGCCTACGCTGCCATCTGTGGCGAACTGGGCATTCAGGTATCCTTGTGCCTACCTGAAAATGCTTCGCCTGCGCGCAAGGAAATCCTGCAGTCGTTGGGTGCTGAAATCATTTATACATCAGCATTCGGCGGTACAGATGGTGCTCAGGAAGAAGCCGGACGTTTGGCTGAAAAATATCCCCACAAATACTTTTATGCAAGTCAGTACACCAATGATGCAAACTGGCGGGCACATTATGAAGGAACTGCAGAAGAGATTACCAAACAGGCACCAAATATCACCCACTTCGTAGCCGGGCTGGGCACTACGGGAACTTTCGTAGGTACAGCTAAAAGATTAAAAGAATTCAATCCGGACATAAAAGCCATTTCGCTACAACCCGACATAGCCATGCATGGCATTGAGGGCTGGAAACACCTGGAAACTGCTATTGTCCCGAAAATATATGATCCCGGTATCGCCGATAAAAACCAGACCGTGAGTACGGAAGAAGCGCACGAAGTCATCCGGCATTATGCATCCCGTGGATTATTTCTGAGTCCTTCCTCCGCGGCCAATATTGCGGGCGCAATTGAGATAGCTTCTCAAATCGATAAGGGGCTTATCCTCACGGTTTTGCCCGACAATGCAGACAAATACAAAGAACTCATCAATCAAATCTTATAACCATGCTTTACATTTCAACCGAGGCCAGACAACGAATTATTATAGACGGTATCCGAACTTTTCCTGATGAATGCTGTGGTTTTCTTTTGGGGACAGAAGAAGGCGATCGCCGGGAAATAACCCAAATACTGACTGTAAAAAATGCGCGCAAAGGAGATAAACGCCGCCGCTTTGAAATTACGGCTCAGGATTATCTGGCAGCAGAAGACACGGCTTTTGAAAAAAATCTGATGCTGCTCGGTGTGTATCATTCCCACCCCGATCATCCGTCGGTACCCAGCGAGCACGACCGAAAGGTAGCCCAGCCATTTTTTTCTTATGTAATTGTTTCTATTGTAAAGGGCAGATTTTCTTCCTTGCAATCTTGGCGCCTCAATGATGACTTTCAATTTGAGGAAGAAGAAATCTTTGAAATACCCCGGGTTTTTGCCGAAAAAATTTAATCAAACTGAAAATAAAATTCTAAACAAATAAAAACAATAATTTATGCCTATCATCATCATACCCACACCGCTCAGAAAATTCGTAAATAATCAAACACGAATTGAGGTCTCCGGTTCTACCATCCGCCAAGCCATTGACAATCTGATAGAAGAACATCCGGATTTGAAAAAAAATCTGCTCAATGAAAACGGGCAAATCAGGGAATACATAAATATATTTGCAGGGAGTGAAGATATCCGAAACCTGCAAAATGAATTGACGCCGGTTGATCTTCATACACAGATAAGCCTGATACCCGCTATTGCAGGTGGCATCGACGATGCAGCCATTTTTAGCAAAGAGGAATACGAACGATACAATCGCCATTTCATTATCCCCGACTTTGGAATAGACGGACAAAAGAAGCTTAAAGCCGCCCGGGTTCTGGTCATCGGGGCAGGCGGATTGGGAGCTCCGTTACTCCTTTACCTGGCCGCTGCCGGGGTAGGTACGATAGGTATCGTAGATTTCGATGAAGTGGACAGCAGTAACTTGCACCGTCAGGTCATCTTTGGCATTGATGATGTAGGAACGCTCAAAACAAAGGCAGCAAAAAGAAGACTGGAGAAGTTGAATCCCTTTATTGAGATAGTCACTCACAACATTCAACTGAATTCAAAAAACGCATTGGAACTTTTCCGCCAATATGATTTAGTGGCCGATGGCACAGATAATTTTCCTACACGTTATCTGGTAAACGACGCCTGCGTTTTAACAGGGATTCCGAATGTTTACGCTTCCATTTCGCAATTTGAAGGACAGGTATCCGTATTTAATTACAAAGACAAAACCGGTAAAACCGGACCCAATTACAGGGATCTCTATCCCACACCGCCCGAACCGGGATTGATACCCAACTGCGCCGAAGGTGGTGTACTGGGAGTTTTACCCGGCATCATCGGCACCCTTCAGGCTAATGAGGTTATTAAGGTTATTACCGGAATCGGAGAACCGTTAAGCGGCAGATTTTTTGTGTTTGACGCACTCAGTTTCGAAACGCGAATACTCAACATTACCAGGCAAAAAAATACACCGGAAATAAAAGAGTTGATCGACTACGAACAATTTTGCGGAATACCGGCAGTAGAGAAAAAAGTGAAGGAAATCTGCGTAGCCGAATTTGAAAAATGGTTGAATGCGGGCGAAGACTTTCAGCTCATAGATGTACGCGAGCCGAAGGAATTTGCAGAGGTTAACCTGGGCGGGCTACTGATTCCCCTGGCCGAAATATCGGCAAGAGCAAATGAAATACGGAGAGATAAGAAAGTGGTTGTCCATTGCAAAATGGGAGGACGCAGTGCCAAAGCGATTCGTGAGTTGGAGGAAGCCTTTGGATTCGATAACCTATACAATTTGAAAGGTGGTATAACAGCCATCGAACGGGAAACAGATTTACTCAAAGAAAAAACTTTATCAATTTAACAGTTCATGCGATGAGGCATGATAGTAAAAAATTATTTTTAATCATCAAAAATCAAAATCAAATGTCAACATTACGACTGGGGGACACGGCACCCGACTTTAACGCCGAAACAACACTTGGACGCATAAACTTCTACGAATACCTGGGCGATTCGTGGGGCGTATTATTTTCTCACCCTGCAGACTACACGCCGGTTTGCACCACCGAACTGGGCGCAACAGCCAAACTAAAAGATGAATTTGCAAAGCGAAATGTAAAAGTAATTGCGCTGAGTGTAGATCCGTTAGACAGTCATCACGGCTGGGTTAAAGACATCAATGAAACCCAAAACACCGAGGTCAATTTCCCTATCATTGCCGACCATGATCGCAGGATTTCCGGATTGTACGATTTCATACATCCCAATGCCAGCACCAACGCCACTGTGCGCTCCGTGCTCATCATTGCACCGGATAAAAGCATCAAGCTCATCATAACTTATCCCGCCTCCACGGGCCGGAATTTCAATGAAATAATCAGGGTGATAGATAGTCTGCAACTGACAGCCTACCATCAGGTGGCTACCCCAGCCAACTGGGAGCATGGGGAAGAAGTGGTTATCACTCCTGCCGTAAAAGAAGAAGAGTATGCAACCAAATTTCCAAAAGGATACAGAACCGTAAAGCCTTACCTGAAATACACTCCGCAACCTAACCTGTAATCCGTGCACTCTCTCTCCGAAGCCTGCATATCCCCTGTGCAGGCTTCTTTTAAGTACGAAATTTTTTTCGTTTAAAAAAATAGTCAAAATAGCTAATACTATCGCATAATTGCGAGGTGGAAAACTACTGTAATCAACCATTATTTTGCTCCACAGAAACTTTAGCCGATCCGGACGTATCGTGCTTTCCACAAAGAAAAGCCTTTCCACAATCTACCGAATGGCAAAGTTCATTGAGTCGTTTTTCTCTAAACACCCTTTCCATCCCTGTACGAATAGGTTCGTACTGATCGTGTATCGGACACGGATGATCAGATGAGCAGTGTGGTAAACCCAGGCCGCACTCCCTGAATCGGTCTAATCCGTCAATCGCTTCCACTATAGCAAACACGGGCAGTGTACCCTGGTCAGCGGTAATAAAAAAACCTCCCGAAGGGCCTTTTGCGCTTCCAATTATCCCCTCCTTCACCAGCGATTGCAATATTTTTCCTACCGTATGCTCACTTGAATCAATGGCTGCCGAAATCTGCTTGATACCGGCATACTTTCCCTTGCCCTGCTCTGAGCATAGATATATAACAGCCTTAATGGCCGTTTTACACATTTTGCTTAGCATATCTGAAATAATTAATATCCCCTGCCTCCATTTAACCAGTCAATCCCTTCGGGAGAAATCTTTTCCATACTCCATGGTGGATCAAAGGTGAGCGTAATATCAGTACGATAGCCCGGAAAATTGTATTGAAGACAATTGATCACGCCATCCTGAATAGATTCACCCATTGGGCAAAACTGAGTGGTTAAGGTCATGGTACAGTATATGATTTTCTCATCTCTGTCAAAATCAATCTGATAAATAAGCCCCAGATCCACAATGTTTAACCCAATCTCCGGATCAATTACTTCATGCAGCACCTCCAGTGCCTTCTCACATAATTCTTCATCATTGTAACCTCGTTCATAGTAATCAATTTTTGAATTGAACCATTTTAAAAACATTCGTATTGAATAAAACGGATGTCACCAAAAGAAGGGCAGCGCCAACTTTTAGCAGTATTTCGTTTCGCAATAATAAACCTAAAATAAAAACGATAAATCCGGCAAAATAAAATCCGAGCATAATCCGGAATACAGGCTGGCTAAACAGCTCTCGTGGGTTGGGCGTTTTACCAACTCCTGCCTTCTGATGAAACTTTTTATTCCATAAAATAAAAGGCAGGGTTTTAAAGGTCATACCAAAAATAATCGCGGTTATCCATCCAAAAAATATACAAAATCCATACACTAGCGCGATGCTTGTAAAATCAGTTGAAATGACCGGAATGGTAAACAGGATAATCAACAATATAGCAGGCACCAGCATCAGCCATCCCGATAATAAGGATATCCGCAATTGCGGTTCTACCATTTTTCTGATGCGTTCTTTGTACGCTTTATAACAAAAATGAATGAAAAGCCCGATCGCAAGAATGACGAGAAGCGTGCTCACAAAATAAACGACTGAATTTGGCTTTAAGATAAACGAAATAAAAAACAAAAGTAGCGCACCATTAACCAGATAAAAAA
>JBIQMB010000032.1:0-12621 GCA_044463745.1 Chitinophagaceae bacterium
AGTTCAGGACCCAGGAATTATTGATCGCAGTTTCGCACAGATTGTTTTATTTTGAAATGCCAAGTATAGCAAATCTTTTCATAACCATATCTTAGCAATTCGAAGATGAACCAGATAATCAGGTTTTTCTTAAACCCCGTAATACCTGAAGCCAAAGAGCATAATTTCTAAAAGAGTGTGATAATCTTTTTGAAGACAGCCATATTTTATTTTGCCTTTGCTTTTTTATGCGTTTTTTTTATTTTAACCATAGATATGTTATTGAAACACACTTTTCATATCGAGTCTCCATTAGAAAAAGGACGTTCAATTTTTAAAAGTGTACAGCACAAGTATGGAATTTACAGTTTTTTAATTATAGCAGTTGCAGGACCTATACTTGAAGAGCTGATGTTTAGACTATATCTTGTATTGCGGCGGGGTTTCATTGCTGTTTCATTCGGTCTGTTTACTTATACTCTTTCTGGTCCGATTTGGTCGTTTGGCCAACATGACTCACTCATTGGCTACAGAGTAGGCCTATCCCTGGTAGTGTTTTTGACATTACTCTTCTTGCCTGCTGGTATCATTGAAAAACTGAGAACCAAATATTTTAAGTATGTTTTTTATTTTTCAGTTCTCAGTTTCGGGCTGGTTCATATTTCCAACTTCCGACCGATAAATTTTTCAATTTTTTATTTATATCCTTTTTTCGTTTTACCTCAATTAGGAATGGGTGTGTTGTTGGGCTATTTGAGATTAAATTTAAAGCACGGTTTATTTTGGGCAATGTTGTTACATATGTTTATAAATGCCGTTGGTTTTTTGCTTTCTGTTACGGGTTGACAACCTTTATCCTCACGCCTTCGCTGTGAGCCGTAAATTCAGGAGCATACATACATTGGATGCTGGTAATTCCATTGCTAAAATCGCCGGCATGCGTTACAAACACGGGATACTCGAACACATAAGTTCCTTTGGGAAGATAATTAAAGAAAAAATTCGTACTTGCATCCTTCGTGCTTTCATAATAACCTAACCCCGCCTGCCATTTAAACTGACTCAGAACATTGACCGGTTCCATTGCGCTCGCCCGCATATCTTTCATGTGTACATACTCCATATCACGATCTACTCGTAGCTCAATCCTAACCTTAATCTTATCTCCAATATGCAACTGATCCCCATCATTTACCGGTGTAAGAACGGGTCCGCGGTCAGTATTCTTCTCTACGAATAATTTCTTAGATAGTTGCAGAGGCGTCTCTGCAAAGGTTATTTTATCCAGATCTTCAAAGTATTGCCAGTACACGGCTCCCCACGAAAGCGCGTTGGTTTTTGTCTTGGGTTGATTGTCGGTTACTGAAACGGATATCTTTCCCATATCCGGCGTTACACGAGCTCCGTCAATCTTTCTTTGAAAATAGCCCGTGCCTTCCTGTTGCTTTTCTTCACGGCTGCTTAGCACCGTTTTGCCAAGTTGAATACGAACTTCTTTTTCTTCGGATAACCAGTCGCTGCCTTGCAACAGCAGTGCGTAAACAGCTTCAGCAGTGGCTTTGGTGGTTTTCCAGTTGTTTGTTTGCTTGTTTTTAAGCAACCATTTTTTTAATTGATCAACCGTGTTATCATCCTTAGCTACTTCTGAAAAAACTTCAATCATCAATGCCTGCGATTCAATCGGTGCCTGATACCACCACCAGCTTCTCCGTGTCCAATCCTTCCAATACATACCCAAATTCTGATCATGGATGGCTGTTTCTTTAAGCGATGCAATAATGTCATTAGCCGTCCGGTTGTCTCCGGTGCGATATGCAGTCAATGCTATCAGGCCTTGCATGTAAATGCTTTGTTTTGTCCAGAACTTCTTAGCCTGGCCCAGATAATATTGATAAGCTTCATTAGCTGAGGATTGAATGGCTATCTCAGGAAAAAAGCTGCGTGCATACAGGTAATGGATGGCGATTACAGTAAGATTATCGTTATCCAATTTAATTTTTGATTTTTTAAGGTTTTGATAGTCCTCATTTATCCGATTATCCAGATAGGGTAGTGCTTTTTTAATAATCGCCTGCAGATCATTTTTGTTCTTTTGTGGCCAGGCATTCAGTTTATTTAGATGACCAATGTCCGATACAATATATTGCGTCATAAACCGATCGTCCGGACCATTTTTAAACCATACAAATCCACCGTTTGCTGACTGTCTGTCGCTGACCGTTTTTAAAGATTTATCCAGTTGACCTGCCATGTTTTGGATATCAAAAAGCAGCGCAATGTTTTTCTTTTGCTGTTCTTCATTTTTAGCCTGCATCACCCATGGGGTTTCTTCTAACAAAACCGATTTTAGCTCCTGATTTTTCTGCAGGTTACTCAGCAGGGCGGCTGTGTCTGTTGTCTTCCACTTTTCAAAAATAGTCTGCAATTTAGGTGAGCTGTTTGCAATTTGCAGGGCTAATGCATTGGCAAAGTACCGGTTGAATACTTGTTCGGTGCATTCGTAAGGATACTCGTTTAAATAGGGCAAAGCCTGTACGGCATACCATGCGGGGTTAGGTGTATATTCTACCGTCAGCCCATAGTTGGTTAATGTTTTGCTTTGGCCACTCTTCAGTAATTTTTCGAAAGAGAAGTTTTTCGTCCCCGTTCCGTTCATTTCAAGAGGCATGGATTCAGTCACCAGCATACGGTTGGTTAAAACGGGCAAATAGGCTTCTTCTCCATCACTAATATTTTCGGCTGAAGCTACGATCCGGTAAACCACCAGGTCATTAAATCCTTTTGGAATATCTATGCTGAAATTGACCGGCCTGCTTTGGTTAGCAGGAACCATGATGGATTGTTTGGTATCATTATTCTTAAACCAACTGTCAACCGGCAACTTAGTGTCTGCATTTAAAAGATGGAATTCAACTGTGGCCGGTATTTCCTTGTCAGTCATGTTGACTACTTTGGCACTGAATTGCATCTGGTCTCCTTCTCTTAAAAAGCGCGGCGCGTTGGGAATAACCATCAGGTCTTTTTGTGTCACCACAGAAGTTTCTGCATATCCAGTAGCCAGGTCCTTTGTATGAGCCAGGGTCATCAATCTCCATTTTGTCAATGCCTCAGGCATGGTAAAAGAAAAAGTGATATTACCGTCCTTGTCTGTTTTCAGTTCGGGATAGAAGAAGGCTGTTTCATTAAAATTGGTACGGATGGGATTGGCTTCTGTTTCGGAAACACCGGGTTGAGTCGATTGTGCATTGGGCGATGAGAAAACCGAATCTTTAGCCAAACCGTCCTCCTCTGCCACTCCCAATGGCGCAGCTTCTTTTTGAGCCACCATCGCTTCTTCTGAAATACCGCCACTTACCCTCATATCCGAAGTAGCAGCCAGGGCCACATTTCGTTTCATATATGTATTCCATCTGTATTTCTCCAGATAAACAAATTGATCAAAGGTTTGATTTTTAATTTCCTTTGATGGCGGATTAAAACTGAAATCAAAAGAGTTAATAAAGCTGAAATTCTGATCCCCCTGCCAGTTATTGAAAGAGGAGTAAACAGGCCAGATGTTCATGGGTGCCCAGCTATGCGGCATAAACTGATCCAGAGATTGATCATACATCGAAGCCAGCATTTCGGCGGCCAATTTTTCTCCCTTGTATCCGGCGATTTTTACATTCCATGTTTCCCGGCTTCCCGGAAGCGTTTTTTCTCTGTAGGTATCAAAGGTGATGTCGAGTTTTTTATTATCCCAGGGCACATCTACGGTAAATTTCGTAGAAAAAAACCGGTTGTCTTTTACGAAAAAGCTAAGCACGCCAAACCCACCCCGGTCACTCTCTGTAATGGGAAGTGAGGTGGTTTGCAATGAATTCTTTAATCTGTAAAAGTTGAATTCGGGTTTTGCCTCGGATGAGGTTGTTTTGATGGTATCCTTGATTTGAATCAGAAATACATCAGATGCGGAAGCAATGTAGGTATTGGCGGTCTGCCCCGGCTCTAAATTTTTATTTTCTGATGCGGCAATCAGGTAATCCGGGAGATTTACTTTTTTGTCTTCCGGCTGCAATACCCTGAAGTATCTGACATCTTGAACCTTATTGCCATACCGGTCCTCTGATTCGGCCTGAGCCATATACCATCCCGTATTCAGCTTTTTTTGAAGCTGGATTTTTGAGGATCCGTTAATAGTATCCTTTGTTTGCTGCACGAGCGACAGTTTTTCCCATACTTCAGGATTGCTTTCATCCCTGTATTCATCATGCGGAAAATACCTGAGAAATTCTTCCCTTGACATGACGGTGGTATCCGGTGTGTTCCACAGTCTTTCCCTGATAGTACGGTTGGGGGATTTTAATTGATAAATACTTACGGCTGCCCGCACTTTTTGAGGCTGCCCGCTGAGGTTCGTAGCACTGACAGATATCTGACTCAGTTCCTGTGCCAGAAATGTGGCTTTATTGGCTATGGATAATTGAAGATTTAAAGCCTTGTAACCAATTGGAATCAGGATATCCGTGCTTCGCGTTTCACCATTTATATCTGTAATATCAGCGGTTATTCTGTAATCAAAAACCGGATCGGTAGAGGGATCAAGGCTTGCGTCCGGTATAGCTTTAAACCGGATGTTGAATTGACCATTTTCATCTGTAACTGTTTCTCCGTGCACAATCTCAAGCGGTGATATCCGCGGAAAACCTTTTCGCCAAAAGTACCAGGGGTAGAGAAAGCGCGCCTCGCGAACGACACGATAAGTAACCTGCGCGCCATCAATCCGGCTGCCCGCGTAAGCTTCGGCCTTGCCCGTGATGGACACTGTATCATTGATCCGATATGTTTCTTTCGCTTTTTCAAACTCCGCAAAAAAACGAGGCCTCTTATATTCTTCTACCGAAAAATACAGATTGCGACGTGGGTACTCTTCGGAGGATATCCTGAAACTGCCGGTCAGTTGGTTTTCAGGTAAGGTAAATTTTCCATTAAATGAACCATATTCGTTAAAGGCCGGTTGTAATGAATCAATTTTTTGACCATTGGCGTTGTATAAATAAACCGTGATCGACGAATCTTGTCGTAGAAGTTTCCATTTATTCGTAACCAGATCTTTCGTTATTCCTATGCCTTTGAAATAGATGGTTTGGCTTGGTCTGTAAATGCTTCGATCGGAGAAGAAAAACACGGTAGCCGTATTTTCGTCCATTTCTTTCTGGGTGGTATATTCACTCAGATCCTGATAAGGGTTATACGAATAAGTACGTTGGATGTCATCCAGATAAAGACGGTCGTTCGGCGTAGAAATATCCAGTTGCATGTTGTATGCATTATTCGGAAGACTATCAGGAATAGCGAAATATCCGTTTTTATCCGAACGAAGTGTGGCGACGTTTACAGGGTTGTATTTTCTCGTTTTATAGTTATAATTCCGTAGCATTACCTTGACGAGGGCGTTTGCCATCGGCTGCCCGGTTGAGCGGTTCAAAACAAAATAATGCTTGCCGTTGTTGATAAAACTAATATCTGAAACAAATAGGAAATTAGCCGACATCGAATTTTTGCCCGTTCTGAAATCCTTTTGAGTACTTGCCAAAAGGATGTACTCACCCGGTTTAAGTCCCTCTATTTTAATTTCAGCCTGATGGTTCAGGTAATCATTAATGTTTGGCAAATCCTGTTTCCACTCCTTTACAAAATGTAATGCCGTTATTTTTTTAAACTCTTCCTCCTGACTGTCAGAATTACGAATTTGTTCTTTTTGCGCCTTGGTAACCGGAATGACCCGGAGGTATACGGTATGTAAATTGGTGAAGGAAACAAGTGCCCTGAAAGGTGTATTGGCTACGTTTACTTTTTCGGTTGTAAGAGAAAGAGCGGGATGTTTCATCTGCTCCAATAAATTAAAGGCCTGTTTAGCTCCCCGGCTATCGGGGTATTTGGTAATGACCTGATTGAGGATATTCATCACCTCCTTTATGTTATCCGCTTCTTTTTTCTTATCCGTACCTGTTGTAATGTTCTTAACTGCCTGCGCCCACTTGTAACCTGCTTCTGCTACCGATTCATCCTTATAAGTAGAAAAAATATTTTTTAAAGCAGCGATATACAGTTGCTGTTTATCGGGCATTATCGCATACTGGTTTACAAATTCTAGCCTTTCCAAATCCACTGCTACCAGGGGCTTCACGTCGTTCATGTGAAATTGAATCAATTCCTGATAAGTCTTGAGTGCCTTGAGATGAAGCGAAGATGTATCCCTGGTTTCAAATGCGGCATTCACAAATCTTGCCGCAGGAGCAAAGGCTTCCGGATCATTTATTTCAAAATTGTATGATGGGCGATTGACATCCAAATCATTACTCTTAAAATAATTCAGCGCACGATGAGCAAGAAAATCAAACAAGGTTGGTCTCAGATAACGGGCATTTCCTTTTTCCAACATAGCATCAAAAGGATCTAAAAGTATATCGCGCAGTTTCGGATTTTGGATGCTGGCTTCATAAAGGGATGCAATTTTATTTCGGAAATCATCAAGTGACCAGGTGGCAATATCTTCTTTTTTAAATTCATCCGTGTTGCTGATAGAATAAAGACGGTAACGGTTGTATGCCACATAATTTTCGTAAAGCTGCGCAGTAATGCTCTGCAAAACAGATTTGGCCGGCTCAGGCGATGTGGTTATTTCCAATTCAATAGTATCAATCATATTCCGGGTAGCATCTTCCGAAATAGACTGATAAATCAGGTTTTTGTAGAGGAGCGATTTAATAACCTGCGGTTCGTTTTTATCTTTTTTTGCCAGGCGATATATCTGATCCACTTCTTTAAGTGCAGAAGTCGGGAGTCTCTTTTCTTCATATTTTTTTACCCTTTGCCAGTTGGCAGCATAATCATCAGGCGTATGTTGGGCAGAAGCGGCCAGAGCGAAGAAATTTAAGATTAAGAAAATATTCGTAAAGATCGGGACAGTTCTGAAATTCATGTTTCTTTTTTTATCAGACAAGTTTTTTCGCTCCGGGGTTGTTTTCTTACAGTACATTAAGAGAGTTTTAATTTTTTTAAAAGGCGAATTTCATAGGAGTGTTTCTGTTTTTCAAAGTATGCAAAAATGTTGCCTTTCAACTTATCCTGTCTTTCTTTTTTTAATAAAATTGACAGAATCACCGGCGAAAATTAAAAACTAATTTCTTCAAAGGATGGGCGCAAAGTTGATTTTCCATAAATGAAAATTGATTTTGTAAATTTTTTATGACAGATTTGCCTCTTTATTATTGGGGTACATTCCGGTAAAATTAATTAAAACAAGATTATGTCGCAGGTAAGAAGGCAGAGCATTATTTCCACTTTGTTGGTGTATGTCGGCTTTGTTACCGGATTTGTGAATACCTATTTATTCACCCGTCAGGGATCACCTTTTTCCCCGTCCGAATATGCAATGACAGGTATTTTTATAGCGGTGGCTAATCTGATGTTTGCCCTTTCTAACCTGGGTTCTGTATCGGTGGTGTATAAGTTTTACCCTTATTACAATGACAATCTTCCGAAAAGAAAAAACGACCTTCTTACGCTGAGTTTGTTAATCTGTATCGGAGGCTTCATCCTGGTTACATTGGGAGGTATTGTCTTTAAAGATTTTGTAGTAAGAAAGTTCAGCAGTAATTCACCTTTGTTTATCGAATATTATCGCTGGACGTTTCCCTTCGGGTTCGGATTGTTGCTTTTTACCCTGTTTGAAGCTTTCGGTTGGAATATCCGAAAACCTGTGTTCACCACATTTTTGAGAGAAGTGTTTTTTAAGCTGTTGACCTTCGTACTGATCTTTTCTTTAAGTTTCCATTTGCTGCCTGATTTTGATGTGTTCATCAAGGTGTACTCATTTACCTATTTACTCACAGCGTTGGCTCTTACAGTTTTTCTGATCTGGCATGGTGAGTTTCATCTGGTATTTCAGATCAGTCGTGTAACGCGTAGATTTTATAAAAAGATGGTATCGATGGCTATGCTTGTATTTTCGGGCGGCGTCATTTTTACCGTTGCCCAGTTTGCCGATACCTTTATCATTATGTCGCTATTGGGAACCGGACCTGCCGGAATTTTCGCATTGGGAAGCGTTGTCAGCGGTTTGGTTCAAGCTCCGCAACGTGGTGCCGTAGCAGCCGCCACACCGGTTTTGGCCAAGGCATGGAAGGACAAGGACATTGCTAAAATATCTATGATCTACCGCCGATCCGGAATAAATTTGCTGATCGCATCCCTGGCTATATTTCTGCTTATCTGGCTGAGTTATGAGGATATTGTCATTTCCTTCAGGCTTAAACCCGCTTATCTCGATTCGCTGTGGATTTTCTTTTTCTTTGGGTTGGCGAGAGTAGTGGATCTGGGATCGGGAGTTAATTCTCAAATCATTGCCACATCTACCTTCTGGCGTTTCGAGTTCGTGAGCGGAATGATTCTGCTGATGTTAATTGTGCCGTTGAATTATTTTTTGATAAAAGGGTTTGGCATTATCGGTGCCGGCTATTCCAATCTTATTTCGATGAGCGTTTATAATTTGGTCAGGATTCTTTTTCTTAAGCGAAAATTCAATATGCACCCTTTTGATCGCAAAACGCTTATAGCCATAGCATTGGCTGTGATGGCCTATTTCATTTGTTATTTTTCCTTTAATCAGATACATGGATTCGCAGGCATTATTTTAAGGAGCATTTCCTTTGTGGCTTTGTTTGTAGGACCCGTTTTGTATTTTGATCTGACTCCGGATGCGATTCCTGTCATTCAAAACATCTGGAAACGGGTGAAAAAAGATAAGAGGGATAAAGGAATTTAAGCCCGTATTACGCTCATCCGTCAAAAGGAACAATTCATCCCTGATAATGGATTATTCATAATATGCACCTGTCGGTACTTCGGCCAATTAAGCTATATTGCAGCATCAAAAAATATTTTTCATGAGAAAAGAGTTACTATTATTCATTGGTATTTTCAGTATTACGCTCGTTAATGCCCAGGACTCCGTCACCGTAAAAGATTATGAAAGAGCTCAAAAGTTCTTATCCACTTTTTCGCTGGTTGACAATGCATCCATCAACCCTGTTTGGGTAAATGGGGATCAGTTTTGGTACACAGAAAAGCAGGGAAGTCAAATAAATTATCATCTGGTTGATGCAAAGAAAAAATCGAAGAAGTCATTATTTGATCACAACAAATTGGCCGCATCTTTATCAAAGGAGGAAGGTAAGAATATATCTGCCAATGATTTGAATCTGACCCGTGTCAGTTTTTCGGATGATATGAAAACGATGTATTTCAAATCGGGTGGAAAATCATGGAAATACACTTTAGCCTCAAACAAACTTAGTCAGGAAAATGATATTCCGGATGCGCCCGCAGTCCGGCCGCAGTTCGGACGATTCTTCGGTGGTGGAAGCCTTTCGCCCGATGGAACCAAACGGGCATTCATTAAAGATTATAATTTGTGGATACGCGAAACGGATGGTGGCAAGGAATATCCTCTTACTACAGATGGAGTAAAAGATTATGGATATGCTACGGATAATGCCGGATGGAAGCATACAAACAATGCTGTTGTAAAATGGTCGGATGATTCGAAGATGATTGCCACCTTTCAGCAGGATGAACGTAACGTGGGCGACATGTATCTGGTTACCACCAATGTAGGACATCCCAGGCTTGAGAGTTGGAAGTATCCATTGCCGGGTGATAGCGTAGTAGCTATGGTAGAGCGGGTAATCATTAAAGTGGATGAAAATAATCCGGAGGTCATTCGTTTAAAAATGAATGCCGATTATCATCGGGCTACCTTGGGTGATGATATTTCAACCGGAGATATGCAGTGGAGTGATGATGGCAAAACTTTTTCGTTTGTTTCTACTTCAAGAGATCATAAGCAAGCCATATTGCGAATCGCAGACCCATCCACCGGTGTAGTGAGAGATGTGTTTGAAGAAACCTCGCCCACACAATTTGAATCAGGACAGTTATCTATTTCATGGAAGTATCTTTCAAAATCGAATGAATTTATCTGGTACTCGGAGCGGGATAACTGGGGACATTTATATCTGTATGATGCGCAGACCGGTAAATTGAAAAATCAGATTACGAAAGGAGATTTTGTTGTGTCATCCATTCAGCGAATCGACGAAAAAAATCGTACTATCTACTTTTACACCGCAGGGCTTGACAAAAAGAACCCTTACTTCCAGCATCTTTGTGTAGTTAATTTCAATG
Organism: Chitinophagaceae bacterium; assembly: GCA_044463745.1. Lineage (GTDB taxonomy): Bacteria > Bacteroidota > Bacteroidia > Chitinophagales > Chitinophagaceae > Ginsengibacter. Next base: position 10,210 of record JBIQMB010000032.1, read on the forward strand.
GTACCGGATTTAAAGATCTGACTCCCGAAGAGGGCACGCATAGTGTTAGCTTTTCACCAAATGATAATTATTTTATCAATACTTTTTCTCAGCCCGATATGCCGGCCACATTTAACTTGAGAAATATTAAGGGAGATAAAATACTTGATCTGGGAAGAGCTGATATTTCAAGATTGGAGGCTATAGGCTGGAAACCGGTTACTCCGTTTAGCGTAAAAGCTGCTGACGGAAAAACCGATATTTATGGATTAATGTTTACGCCAACCAATATGGTAGCAGGCAAAAAATACCCGGTTGTAAATTATATTTATCCCGGACCGCAAGCCGGAACAATTGGCAGCAACTGGGGCTTTTCACCTTCCAGGGGCGATAATCAGGCATTGGCTGAATTGGGTTTTGTAGTAGTGTTGATTGAGGGAACCGGTAACCCATTGCGCAGCAAGAGCTTTCATGATATGAGTTATCCTGAAATGGCCACCAATACCCTGCCTGATCAGATAGCCGGCATCAGACAACTATCGCAGCGTTTCGGTTTTCTGGATACTACGCGCGTAGGCGTATGGGGGCATTCAGGTGGAGGTTTTGCCACCGCTTCAGCCATGTTTAAGTATCCGGATTTTTATAAAGTAGGTATAGCCGAATCAGGAAATCATGACAATCGTAACTATGAAGATGATTGGGGTGAGCGTTATATCGGATTGCTGGAAAAAAATCCCGACGGTACCAGCAATTACACACATCAGGCCAATCAGGAATATGCTAAAAACCTGAAAGGAAAATTAATGCTGGTTCATGGTATGATGGATGATAATGTACCTCCGTATAATACTTTGCTGGTTGTCAAGGCACTGCAAGATGCCAATAAAGATTTTGATCTGATCATCTTTCCGGATAGCAGGCATGGTTTTGGACAGTATTCAAGTTATATGATGCGTATTCGCTGGGATTACTTTGTGAAAAATCTCCGGGGAGCACTTCATCCAAAAGAATTTAAAATTAATATTTCAAGGTAAAACCCTATTATTGTACCTGAAATAAACATCAAACAGACATGAAAAAATTAAACTTATTAGCAATTGTTTTATTCATAAGTGGAGCATGCTTTGCACAAAATTCAGGTAAGGTTGTTCTGACCAAAGGGAGTCAATATGAAATAAAAGAAACAGTAAAGACCCATTCTGTAACTGAAGCGATGGGGCAGGAGATGGCAACCGATATGGATATTACCTCCGCTTATAAATTATCAGTGGAGGATGTAGCGCCGGGTAAGAACAAAATAAAATCAGTTATCACCAATGTGAAAATGAAGATGAGTATGATGGGGCAGGAAATGGAATATGATTCCGATTCTCCGGATGACTCAAACCCGATGGCACGTCCGCTGAAATCAGTTATTAACAAGGATATGAAACTCACTATTGACGATCAGGGTAAGGTGATTGAAAAAGATGGTGTCATGGATGAGGAGTCAGAGATTCTTTCGCAGGTGAGCAGTTCCGGGTCGGGTACGCAGGCCGCATTTTTGGCTGTACCAACCGGTGTTAAAGTAGGCGACAGTTTTGACATCAACAGAGAGGATTCATCTGCAGGAACGAAATCAACCCTGAAATATACCTTAAAGTCATTAGCTGGTGATGTGGGTACTTTTTCTTTTGCAGGTAAAGTAGCCACCGAAAAAACCATGGAAACCCAGGGCATGGAAGTAACCACGGCTCTTGATGGTACGGTTGAAGGAGAAACCATCGTGAATGTAAAAACCGGCATTGTTCAAAGCACCAAAAGCAAGGCTAAAACTTCAGGTACGGTTTCGGTTATGGGACAGGAAATGCCAAGCATGGCTGAAGTGACTTCGGAAATAACGGTGTCAAAGGTTAATTAAGATTCAAAAGAATTTTTGATAAGCCATCAGGGATTATCCTGGTGGCTTTTTATATTGCATTGTTTCAGGTTTTCAGTTAGGCAAATGTGAAGTTTTCTCGATGGAAAAAACCTATAAGGTTTCAAAAACCTCATAGGTTTGAGGTTAAATGGGTGGGTAGAGGTTTAGTTCGTCAAATAAATAATATCCATTTTTAATCATCAACCATGGAATTAATTATAGAATTAGATAGTATAGAAGATACTTCTAAGAAACAATTTATCCTCCAGGCATTAAAATTTTTAGGGATAAGTTTTCATGCCATGGACAGTCATCAATCTATTGAAGAATACAATAAAGAACTGGAAGAGAGTGAGGCCGAAATAGATGAGGGGAAATTTATATCTATGAATGAACTTTTGAAGCAAATGGATCAATGGTAATAGTGGGAGCACCAGATCCAACCGACAGCTCAAGAAAATTTATGACACTATTAAAGCATTGTTGTCCGACAAAATTAAATATTCCCATTAATTCAGGCTTGAGGGCTTGAT
>JBIQMB010000033.1:0-12336 GCA_044463745.1 Chitinophagaceae bacterium
CCGTTAGAAGATTAATAAAGACATTTTATGAAAAATATAAAACATCTGCTGCTCTCTTTGCTTCTCTTACCGGCCTTACCCGTGCTGGCCCGTGCTGAAGAGACCGTCTCATCTGCCGCTCATCCGGTGTCGGTCGTTATGATATCTGTAATGATTACCCTGGCGATAGTCATCCTTTTTATGGGTAATATCATGATCACCTCTTATCAGATTCAGAAAAAGAAAAATGCCGGAAGCCAGGTGCCTAAGGCATCGGCCATCGTCATTCTTTTGCTCTTGGCGGGAAGTGTCGGCTTTGCCCAGGATGCAGCACCTGTAGCGGCTGTTACTGTAAGAGATTGGGTTTCGGGGCTGGATAATACTACCATGATCTTTATGGTTTCTATCATAGCACTTGAGCTCATTATTATATTTTATATGCTGAGCGTTTTTCGCTCTTTCAGCAGGATGGGTAAAGAAAAATCTGCACCGGCCGTCAAGAAAGACAAATGGGCATGGTTTGAAAAGCTGAACAGAACAAAGACAGTCGATGCTAAATCGGAGCAGGAATTTAACCTTGGCCATGATTATGACGGCATCGAAGAACTGGACAACCCTACCCCGCCATGGTGGCAATGGGGATTTGTACTCTCTGTGGTATTTGCGGTGGTTTATCTGTGGGTTTATTTTGTATCTTATTCAGCCCCAAATCAATATCAAGAGCTGGAAATAGCCAATGCCAAGGCGGAGAAACAAATTCAGGCTTACATGGCAAGTTCGGCAAATTTAATTGATGAAAATACCGTTACCCTGATGACCGATGAGAAGGACATCAGTGCAGGTCAAAAAATATTTGTAGCTAACTGCTCGGCCTGCCACATGGCTGATGGTGGTGGCTCCGTAGGACCCAACCTGACCGATAAATACTGGATTCACGGAGGAACAATCAACGACATTTTCAGAACCATTAAAAATGGTGTTCCCGAAAAAGGAATGATTAGCTGGAAGAATGATCTTACTCCAAAAGAAATAGCACAGACAGCAAGTTTCATTCATTCATTACAAGGCACCAAACCAGCCAATCCGAAGGATCCGGAAGGAGAATTGCACGAACCTGCCGGTGGTGATAACGAAACGGCAGCACAATAAAAAAAAATAAGAAAAACCCCTCATGAGCCCTGATGAAAATATAGATATAAGATCGCTGGTACAGGAATCGTTTCGCGATAACCTGACCACCGTCACAAAAGATGGAAAGCGAAAGTGGATATACCCTGTCAAGCCCGGTGGTAAATGGTTTAACTACCGGGCCGCAGTGGCCATTTTCTTTTACGCTATCTTTTTTATCATGCCCTTTATTAAAGTGAACGGAAGGCCATTTCTGATGTTTAACTTTCCGGAGGGTAAATTTTTCATTTTTGGTTCAGCCTTCTGGCCACAGGATTTTTTCATTTTCGGACTTCTGATGCTGGCGGCAATTATTTTTATTGCGCTTTTTACGAATGCTTACGGACGTATATTTTGCGGATGGATTTGTCCGCAAACGATATTCATGGAAATGCTTTTTCGCAGGGTGGATTACCTTGTTTTGGGAAGTGCTCAGCAACAACGGTTGCTGGCTAAGGCAGAATGGGATGGAAAAAAAACAAGAAAATATGTCCTTCGTTACGGCATTTATTTTTTACTGAGTTTTATCATTGCCAATACATTTTTGAGTTACATCATTGGGGTGGATGAACTTTTTAAAATCATGACTGAACCCGTCAGTATGCATATTGGCGGTTTTATTGCCATTATGATTTTTACCCTGGTATTCTTTGGCGTGTATGCATTCATCAGGGAGCAGGTTTGCACAAACATTTGTCCGTATGGAAGACTTCAGAGTGTTCTCCTGGATAAAAACAGCATTGTTGTAGCTTACGATTACAAAAGAGGTGAACCACGTGCACGGTACAAAAAAGTTCAGGCCGAAGATACAGGCGATTGTATTGATTGTAACGCCTGTGTAAATGTTTGTCCTACCGGTATTGATATACGGAATGGCACACAACTGGAATGTGTTAACTGTACGGCATGCATCGACGCGTGCAATTTTATTATGGATAAAGTCAATCGACCGAGGGGGCTGATCCGCTTTGACTCTGAAAACAACATTGCGGAAGGCAAGAAGTTTAAATTTACAGCCAGGCTGAAGGGTTATACCACCGTTCTGATTGTTTTGACCTCAGCCATTGTGGGGATGCTGATTACACGAAAAGACATTGGAGGCACCCTGATGCGTACCTCAGGACTGTTGTATCAGGAGCGGGGCACAGACAGTATTTCTAACCTGTACAATCTTAAATTAATCAATAAAACAGTACATGCTCACGATATAGAACTCAGGCCCGAAGGCTTTGAAGGAAGAATAGAACTAGTAGGAAGTAAAAGTTTGCATATCAATCCTGAAGAACAGGCCAATGCTACCTTCTTTATCATCAAGCCTTCTCAAACCATTGCTGAAAGAAAGGAAAAAATAAAGGTCGGGCTCTATCAAAACGGCCGAAAGATCAATACGCTTTCATCCACCTTCATGGGTCCGGTTAACCGTGGAGATGATGATGAGTGACGGGTGGCACGAATTCTTTCGTGATTCTAATCAACTCCGGGGCGAGTAGAAAATGAAAACATTTTTGGCGTCAAAAAAAAATAAAAAAAATGTCAGAGACTAATAACAATAAAAAAAATTACGGCTTCTGGAACTGGGGTACCGGTATCACGATCACCTTTATCGTAGCCGCTTCATTCATCCTGTTTCTGGTATATAAAACAACCACGGTAAACCTGGAAATGGCGGAGGATAATTATTATGAACAGGAGATGAAGTTTAATAACCAACTGGAAGCATCCAGAAACGCTGCTCACCTGTCTTCACCCATTCGCATTGAGGATGATAAAGATTTTATAAGAATACAGGTACCCCGTGAATGTGTGGAACAGAAAGCCACCGGAACGCTTTGGATATATCGTCCATCCTCCGAGAAGAACGACCTGCACTTAAAATTTGAACCGGATGAGGAAGGGCATATTTACATTGGCAAGGATAACTTGATAACGGGCGTATATAAATTGAAAGCCGACTGGGTTATGAACGGCATTTCTTACCATCAGGAAGAAGGTTTTTACTTGCAGAAAAATTAATAATTAATGGTTCTCACATTTGTCATAAGTGCATTGGTTCTCGGTTTTCTGGGCAGCTTTCATTGCATAGGCATGTGTGGTCCTATTGCGCTTTCATTGCCGGTAGCACATTTAAAGGGTTATCGTAAGCTAATCGGCATACTCGTATATAATTCGGGCAGGGTACTCACATACACCGCAGCCGGATTGCTTTTCGGCGTAGTAGGATTGAGTTTCAAATTCGTTGGATGGCAGCAATGGCTTTCAATTGTGTTGGGATCCATTTTGATTGTCATCTTCCTGATTCAGATTTTTCCGTCAGTCAAAACCGGAAGGCTGTTCAGCTTTAGCAAGTGGAATCAATGGGTTACCCGACAATTGGTTCCCTTATTTCGTAAAGGACCCAGGCGCAATTTGTTTCTGATCGGCTTATTAAATGGAATGCTGCCTTGCGGCATGGTGTATGTAGCACTGGCAGGCGCCATGGCCACCGGTAATATTATCTATAGCTCCATGTTTATGGCGGGGTTCGGGGCAGGCACCTTACCGGCCATGATCATGGCTTCTTATGCAGCAGGGTTTATTACCGTGCCTGTTAGAAATAAAATAAGAAAGGCATTACCCTATATGTTCGCCGTAATGGGCGTGTTATTAATCTTAAGAGGAATGGATTTGCATATCCCACTGGTCAGTCCGCATTTTAACCATTCTCAGGCTATTATTTGTAAGTAGTTTTTTGGCGGTCATTTCTTTCACACGCTGTCGGGTCTGCCGCGTACTCAAAGCCACCGTACGGACGCCAACAGGTGCGAAAGATCATTCACCTGTTCTCGTCGCTCATTCACCTGTTCTCGTCCGATAGGACAAGACAGCGTGAATGATTGGAATTGCATTTCTTTTACAGAATAAACTTTCTTTCAAACGCTGTCGGGTCTCCCTGCCCACAAACCTCTGCAGCGGACGCCAACAGGTGTGAAAGAAGAAAGATCAATTATTCAGCTTAATAAAACCTCCGTCGATTGGAAAATCAGTTCCGGTTACAAATGAAGCTTCATCTGAAACGAGGTAGAGAATTAATGCAGCGATCTCTTCCGGCTTAGCCATCCGTCCGATGGGTTGGGTAGCGGATAGTTTCTTAAACATCTCTTCTTCTTGGCCGGGGTAATTATTTTTGAGGTAACCGTCAACAAAAGGTGTATGAACCCTGGCCGGAGAAATGGAGTTGCAACGAATACCATCTTTTATATAATCTCTGGCCACTGATATGGTCATGGCATCCACTGCTCCTTTGGTCATGGAGTAAGCAAACCTATCCGGAATACCGACCTGGTTGGCAACCGAACAAATATTCAGAATAACACCACCCATTTTTTGCATCTTCGGAATGGCCACATGCAAACTGTTATAAACTCCCTTCACATTTACCTTGAATACTTTATCGAAATCTTCTTCTGAAGTGGTAGTGGCTGTACCTATCTGCGAAATGCCGGCACAATTGACCAGAATATCCAATCCATCTAATGCACTAAACTTCTGCTTTACATCTTCCTGATTCGTTACATCGCACAATAGTGCCGCAGCTTGCCCTCCCTTATTTTCAATTTCCTTAACCGTTTCATTGGCATTGCTTTCATTAATATCAGCAACATAAACGAAGGCACCCTGATTAGCCAGCATGATCGCAGTAGCCTTGCCAATTCCGCTACCCGAGCCGGTTACAACGGCTTTTTTGTTTTTTAAACTGAACATATATTTCTCTTTAATGATTGGTTCCACATTTTTTTTGCTGATTTATTTTTTAAACCTGTTCGACGGCAGACCTTTAAAACCGCTGTTCCGAACTACAAATAATGCACCTGCCAGAGGCTGTTCTTCTCTATCCTCTTCCTTTAATCCCTTACTGGCAGTGATGATATATAAATCAGACAAATCCTCCCCGCCAAATGTACAGGAAGAAACATTAGCCACAGGCATGGTTACCGATAATAATTTTTTTCCGGTTGAGGGATTCCATCTGGAAACCTGCCAGCCTCCCCAGTGAGCAACCCACAGCATTCCTTCATCATCAATCGTCATCCCGTCGGGGAATCCATCCTCTTTTTCAAATGCAATTACCTGTCTTCGGTTTGTAATTTCCCCCGTGTCACTATCGTAATCAAAGGCGTCCACGCCCCCCGTGCCTGTATCAATGAAATAAAAAGTTTTATCATCCGGACTCCAGGCTAATCCGTTGGAGATGGTGGTGTCCGAAACTTTTCGTACGGGATGCCGGCTGTCTTCCAACATATAAAGGCTACCCGTTTTGCAATCTTCCGACTTGGGCATGGTTCCTATCCAAAACCTTCCGGAAGTATCGCATTTACCATCATTGCAGCGATTGTCAGGTAAGTGGCTTTCGGGCTGCGAAATTTCTCTCAATGCTCCGGTCTTTTTATTGACAAAATAGATTCCTTTTTCGAGCCCCGCAATAAATTCGTCTTTATTGTAAAGCGCAATAGCACCGGGCATCTGCTCAAGTGTAAGCTTCCCTCCATTCTGATTAGTAGGCGAAAACCAGTGGATGTTTTTATTCACAATATCCAGCCAGTAAATTGTTTGCGTTTCATCATCCCATAAAGGGCCTTCGCCAAGTAAACATCGTACGTCGTTGACTACTTCCGGTTTCAGTGAAGATTTTTCCATGGTTATTCTTTTTTGAATGTTCCTTAATTAATTTATGATCATCTATCCCCTACTTTTCTTCGAAAGGCGAAGGGCTAATACACGACCAGCCGCCGTCAACCACAAGGGTTTGCCCCGTTATTTGCCTGGCCATATCTGATACAAGAAATAAAGCCGCATTTGCAATATCGTCGGGATAACCCGGGCGGCCGGTCGGGTTCAATTTTGACCACACCTTTTCATAATCCGGATCTTCCTTCAAGGTTCTTTCCGTGACCGTTGCTCCCGGAGCAATGGCGTTGATGTTTATCTTAAACGGCGATAGTTCTATCACCAGCCCTCTCGCCAACATTTCAAGTGCGGCCTTGGTCATGCCATACGCTACCAGGTTTTTATGTGCCTGATGTCCCGTTACTGAAGAGGTAAATAAAATGGAACCACCATGCTTTTGCTCTTTCATTCGTTTAGCAGCAGCCTGAGCAAGAAAAAAACGACCCGCCCAGATTAACCTGAAGCAAACGGTTAAAATCATCCGGTTTGTAGCTAAGGAAATCACCCCACAAAGTGATGCCGGCATTTGCAATCACGATATCCAGACTTCCGAAATCATTAACGGCTTTGCTGACCAACCGATTGATCAAATCCTGATCGCTCGAATCGCCGGGTATTGCTATGCACTGGCCACCTGTTTCGTCTATTATTTTTTGACTAGCACTCAACGCTAAATCAGGGTTCACATCATTCAGGATCACCGTTGCTCCTTTCTGAACCAGCGATCTGCAAATTTCAAATCCTATTCCAGATCCGGCTCCGGTTACTATAGCGGTTTTTCCGTTAAAAGCCATGGTTTTATTTTTTGACAGAGTTAAAAAAATTAATGTGAGTCACGGGTAATCACACAGCCCGAACATCCCTTCAAAAAATCAAGGTCTGCACCTTCATGGGCCTGCAAAACATGATTGATATACAGATTCACATAACCGCGCGAAACATCCGGCAACACCGGCTTGTAGTCCTTTTTTCTCTTTTCGAGCTCCTCATCACTTACATTCAGGGTGAGCGTTCGGTTCGGGACATCAAGGGTTATGGTGTCACCATTTTGAACAACAGCAAAATTCCCGCCAACAGCAGCTTCGGGCGATACATGAAGCACCACGGTTCCAAAAGCCGTTCCGCTCATCCTTCCGTCAGAGATACGCACCATATCTGTAATTCCTTTGTTCAGTATTTTCTTAGGAAGCGCCATGTTTCCTACTTCCGGCATGCCGGGATATCCCTTCGGACCCACGTTCTTCAAAACCAGGATACTGTTTTCATCCACATCCAGATCATCCGAATCGATCCTTGCCTTGTAATCTTCAATATTTTCAAACACGACCGCTTTTCCTGTATGCGTCATCAGGCGGGGGCTTGCTGCTGATGGCTTCATGATGGCTCCATTCGGGCAGAGGTTTCCCCGCAGTACGGCCAAGCCGGAATTTTGATTGAATGGCTGGTCAACCGTGGCAATTATTTCGCTGTTGAAATTCTCTGCATTACCATAATTTTCGCCCAACGATTTCCCGTTAGCCGTAATGCATTCACGATTTAAGAATTTATCCAATTCACGCATAACTGCGGGAAGGCCTCCGGCGTAATACAAATCTTCCATAAAATATTTTCCTGAAGGCTCCAGATTTACAATCATGGGCACATCACAACAAAGGCGATCAAACTCCTCGAGTGCCAGCGGAACGCCTACCCTGCCTGCGATAGCCAACAGATGAACGACAAAATTCGTAGATCCGCCGATGGCTGCATTCACTTTGATTGCATTTTCAAAAGCAGCTTTGGTCAGAATATCCGAAGGCTTCAAATCTTCTTTGACCATCTCCACAATCCGAAGGCCCGAAAGTTGCGCAAAGGTTTTTCGACGCGCATCTGCAGCCGGAATGGCGGCATTGCCCGGCAGGGTTAGACCAAGCGACTCAACCATACATGCCATAGACGATGCAGTACCCATGGAAGCACAATGGCCGCAACTGCGGCACATGCTGCCTTCAATACTTCTCAACTCCTCTTCGGATATTCTTCCTTCACGCATATCGTCAAAATAATTCCAGGCATCGCTGGTCGCTATACTTTTACCACGATAACGGCCGGTGAGCATGGCACCTCCTGAAACGACAAGTGTAGGTATATCGACACTACAGGCACCCATTACCAAAGAAGGTGTGGATTTGTCGCAGCCGCACAACAGCACTACGCCGTCGAGCGGGTTAGCACGGATGGTTTCTTCCACATCCATGCTGGCCAGATTACGATAAAGCATGGCAGTTGGTTTCATCAGGGTTTCGCCCAGCGACATCACCGGAAACTCAACAGGAAAACCACCTGCTTCCAAAATGCCCCATCTCACCCTTTCTGCCAGTTCTCGCAGGTGACCGTTGCATGGCGTTAGTTCACTCCATGTGTTGCAAATTCCGATAACCGGCTTTCCGTTAAATTCATAATCCGGATTACCCTGATTTTTCATCCAGGCTCTGTAGATGAATCCGTCTTTTCCTTTACGACCAAACCATTCACTGCTTCTTAATTTTTTTCCGCTCATTTTATTTATTTTTTGAACCGGCCATTTTTGGTGCCGGTTTTATTTTGATTTTTTCATCTTAAAAAAGATTCCTGCTTCATGAATACTCAGCTCTGCTACGCCGGATAAATCCAGGATCTGAGCGGTAGCTTCTTATCCTGTTCCAACTCCAGCATCCTGTTGTACTTAGCCATGCGGTCAGATTGCGCCACAGACCCTATTTTAATCTGATTACCTCCCCACCCGATTGCGAGATCAGCCAGCCAGTCGTCCTCCGTTTCGCCACTGCGCGCGCTCACAGTTACCTGCCATCCTGCCCCACGCGCCAGCCGATATGCGTCGGCCGCTTCGGTTATGCTGCCACATTGATTAACCTTTAGCAACAACGCATTGGCTGCTCCGGTATCTATTGCTTTTTGTATCCGGCTTACACGCGTACACAACAAATCATCACCCAGCACCAGACATTTACTTTGCAAAGCACTTTTCAGTTCCGGCCAGTATTCCCAGTCGTTTTCAGCCAACCCGTCTTCAACACTCAGGATCGGATAATCATTTACCCAGGCTTCTATCAGCTTAATCATTTCACGACTGCTCTTTACTTCTGTTCCCAAATCATAACTTCCATCACGGTAAAAATGACTGGATGCCACATCAAGAGCCAGAGCCATATCTTTTCCGGGAATCAATCCGGTCTTTTCAATAGAGGCGATCGCATCCTCAAACATATTCTCAATATTTCGAAATGAGGGAGCAAGGCCACCCTCATCGGCTTTCAATGCCCGCATGCCATACTTTTGATGAATCAGATTTGAAGCGCTGACATAAACGGCATGAATGCGCTCAAGTGCCTCATCCATCGTGGATGCGGAAACGGGCACCAGCAGCAGGTCTTGTACAGGCACCTGCCCACCGGCATGCTTCCCTCCACTAAAAAGATTTACAGTCGGCATGGGTAATAAGAACTGTTGGGTTTCCAATAATTCGCCAAAATACTCATACAGGGCCATACTCTTCTTAACCGCCGATGCTCGCGCAAAAGCCAGCGAACAGGCCAGGATAGCATTCGCTCCAAGGCGGCTCTTATCAGGTGTTCCGTCGAGGGTTATCAATGCCTGATCAAAGTCTTTCTGAGATGAAAATTCTTTTCCCTTCAATGCAGGATTAATCTCGTGATTAATATTGGCAACCGCTTTTCTGCATCCCAAACCTCCGAAACGTTTCGTATCTCCATCTCTTAGCTCAAGTGCTTCCGCCTTTCCGGTTGAGGCTCCCGACGGCACTGATGCACTCCCTATCGAGCCGTCGCTTAAAACGCACCTGGCTTTTACGGTTGGGCGCCCTCTGCTGTCCAATATCTCAAAACCCGTTAATTCTTTTATCATCGTTTTAAATACTATCTAATTTGTGAATAAATGTCTCAATTAATTCCGGTACGGTTGACACGGGATATTTAATGATTTCCAGCACGACATCAACCTGTGCATCCTGTTCTGCTTTCGTGAGGAAGTTGACTGGCGATCGACCTTTGACGCGCGCGAGAAGACAACCGAGCGTGTGATCCACGGCACGTTGCATGGCCTCCCCATTCAGTGAGCCAATTTCTTTGAAATAACTGTTCCAAAATAGCATGGCTGCATCCTTGATTTCCTTTCTTTTTTGTTTCAGATGATTGGCAAAACTCAACATCTGGCAAAGAAAAAAGCCAACGTCGAAAGCCGGGTCCCCGTAATGTGTGACCTCAAAATCAAGCAGCACTACATCCCCATCTTTTATTAATACATTCTTTGGACTATAATCACCATGTGAAACAGTTTCGGAAACGGCTAACGTTCGCAAGACAAGATCATCGTAAAATGCTTGACTTTCCGGTATTTGCTCAGCGGTAAATTGGTAGAAAGGTTCAATCCTTAAATCTTTAAAAAAGTCTCGGCTACCAAATAATGAAGCTGCATCCGTAGAGTTTTTCCCCGCACGCTGAAATGTACCCAAAAGCGTTCCAAGCCTTTTGAACAATGCAGGTTCGATACGGCCTTCCAGAATTAATTCGCGCAGATTATCGTGTGGAGAAGGAATGGCTGTCATGCAAAACACATGATTCTCCTCATCAAAAAATACCGGTGCTGGTACTGTACCAGATGGCAGAACTTCCGAAAACCATTTCAGTCCCTGATATTCGATTAGGATTCTGGCTTCGTCGCAAAACCAGTCTTCTTTAACCCTGAGTTTATCCAGTGCCTGTTTAATCACCCATTGCTCTCCGGTTTGACGGGTAAAGAGCACAGTTTTATTGGACACGCCACCAGTCAGCAATTCGCTCTTACAATCTTCATCCTTGCGGATTTTACCTAAATGTTTTAAATAAATTTCAAGTGAGGAATGATCTTCTATATCCACAAGCATATTGTCAAGAATGGAATAAAATTAAGTCTTCGAATAAGGATGGCTAAGTTAAGTGAAACTTTTTTTTCAGCCTGAAAATATTTCATCGCATCACGTCAGCAACATAGAAGTTTTTGACAACCTGAAAATTATGATTCTCATTTTGCCTCTGCATTGTCTTCCTTGTTTAAACGACGAATCCACAGAACCATTAACTCCTAAAAAACAAAATTTCCGATGCGCTAATCATGGTTCGATAACTTAACAACAAATGCACAAGTCCGTTATCCGGATTCGCATAATACAAATAAAGAAGGCAACCTTTCGATTGCCTTCCTTTATTAAAAATTAAAATCTAATTCTTGTTTTTTTACTTGTTATTAGCCTTGCTTTTTTTCACCTGTTCGAGGTAAGCTTCAAAAGCAGCTTTGTTTTTCAATGCGGAATCATTTTCCGGATCTACATCCAGAATTTTGTTATTATACTCAAGTGCTTTTTCAGCATCTTTTTCTACTGTGTAGTAATACGCAACCATGTATTGCGCTGCAACAATGATTACCTGCTTCACACTTTGCTTATCAGCCGTAGTATCCGTGATAGCCAAAACTCCTTCCCAATAAGGCTTGGCAGTTCCCTTGGTGTTGTCCGGATCTTCCTGGCCTGCTACCAATGCACCATAATACCATCCCTGGATATCTTCAGGGTAATCTTCACGATAGGTTTTAAATGCTTCTTCAGCAGCCGGAATATCTTTGGCCAGGTAGCTATTTACTCCCACCCAAAACAGATTCACTTTCTTATTATTGGGATCTACATCCATCAATTTTTTATACCATTTTGCAGATTCTTTGTAATTCTTTTTGGCATACATGGTCTTAGCTACATCCGTTATGTACTCAATCTTTTTGGCGGGTACCGTATCCAGGTCAACAGCTTTTTGGATATAGCTTGATCCCAGTTCTTCGGTTGCAGAATCAGCCAAAAGTAACTTGCCATAAGTCAGGTAGTCGTTTGGCCCGATCAGATCCGGGTTAACCCTTGAAAAGAATTCTTTAAAAAGTTCAAGGGCTTTCTCTCTGTCACCTTTTTTGTCGTAAGCATAAGCCTTCAGACCGTAAAGGTTAGGGAAAGGTCTTTCGCCCACTGTGCCGGCAATACAAGCATCTGCTTTTTCGATGGTTTCATCATAAAGCTTGGATACATATAACAAGCTTGCTTCAGCATAACAGTTTTTTGAATCATTATCGGCATGGGCAACATAATCTGCCAGATATTTCCTGGCCTGATTTACATCACGATTATAATAGTAGGTATAAAGCCAATAATAAACCGGCGCGTAATTTTCATCGGCTCTGATAGCGTCGAAGTAATAATTCATGTAAATGTTCTCCTGAGATATACCCTGTGTTTCGTATATGCGGCCCATCATAAAATAGGCTTTGGCCGCATTGGGATCTAGGAGCAGGGCTTGCTGATAATGCGTCACAGCATTACCTCCGTCGATTAATTTACGATAAGCATCACCCAAAGCAATCTGAATTTCAGCGCTTTTTTTATCACGATCAGCAGCCTGGTTCAACACTTCG
>JBIQMB010000034.1:0-12304 GCA_044463745.1 Chitinophagaceae bacterium
TGGCTGTAGTGGATGTAGAAACGGTAAGTGGCGTACAGCCTTGATTTTGATCAATGGTGTATGACGCTGTGGGTTTTGGATTTACACAAATAATTTGGGTCGATTCTGCAAGACCGCAATAGGCATTTCCGGTTTTTAATTTTACGGTATAAACTCCGGGCTGGGTGAATAACAAATTTAAATTTTTGGAACCCGATTCCCAGATTTCCGTGTTGGTTGAATTAAAATCGTGACCTAATTTTCCACCACCGGATATCGTCCAGCCGGTAGCGGGTGAGATAGACCAGATTATCCTTCCTTCTTCACATTTTCCATTATAAACGGAGCTGCTTCTGCTTGAGTCGATTAATGTAACCACATTGTCAACACAAACGGTATCGTTTGGCAGTATCACAAACTTTGCCACCGGTTTTTCCGAAACATAAATCGGAACAATCGTCGCTTCAGACGAATTACAAGGATTAGATGCGCGGATGCTTGCTGAAAAAGAATTGGGATAATAAATGGTTCCCGTTGTACTGTTGGTACCGCAGCTTGTTTTATTAAACTGATGGGTAACCGAAGAGGGAATATTGGGATGAACGAAAACTTCCGGTGTAGAGCCATCGTTGAATGTAACGGTATAAACTGTGCCCGGCGGATTATTATCCACCCCGGTGATAGGAAATGTAAGCGTTGATTCACCACAGATGGCTGTATTACCAGGATTCGACATCCCAACTGCCGGGTTGGTACCTACATAGGCATAATACACCGCAGTATCTATACATCCGTTGACGCCACTTACAATGAACAATAATTTATGCGTTCCCAGAGCATACGTGTGTGTGAGCACATCAGAAAATGTATTGCTTGTATAGTCGGGGGATCCATCGCCCCAAACAATCCGGTAAGAAGTATTTGAAGATTTCGTTGATGAGCCATTACTGAAAGAAAAATCGCCGGTTGGGAAATTACCGCAGATAGAAAAATAATTATCTCCATTGAAACTTCCACTGCCCGTGCCGTTAAGCTGACTTCCCGGTAGTTGTTTTGTTCTAATCTTTTTCACAATTGAATCCACACAACCGTCGGCTGATCTGGTAATAAGTTTTACATTAAATTCCTGCGTGCCATTACCGGGTGTGCCTACAAAAATGTGCGAAGGATCTTTGGCTGTTGAAGTATTTTTAGACCCGGAGTTCGGGTCATCGAAATTCCATAAATAGGTAGCTCCTGCCTGCGAGGTATTGGTAAAATAAACAGGTACATTGCCACATTGATTGTCAGGTGTAAAATTAAAATCCGCTTTAGGGTTCGGGCTTATTTCGACAGTTACGGCTGTGAGCGTATCACCCTTTTTACCTCCACCGTTTATAATAACACGGTACACGCCCGCAGCAGTGACTGTGTACGATGCGCCTTGATTGCCTGATATATTTACCCCGTCTTTCTGCCATTGAAAAGTGGTTGGCGAACCGCCTGACACCGTCAATACCCTACTTTGACCCTGGCATACTTTTATAGTTCCCTCAGGGATTATTTTTTGAGCTTTTGTTCCGAGGCTAAAAAGCAAAAATGCCATTATGGCTATAAATTTTCTCATTAAAGTAGCCGTACCTGATAAAATAATTAAAAAAGAACCCGGTGAAATAACTACCGGTAACCAATAGCGGGTATAAATATAGCTAAAACGAGTGCGAAATTTAATTATTGTTAAAATTTTTATTTAAAAAAAATGCCATTTGATTATGTCACCTTCTTTCCATGAATCCATACTAATTATTAGAAATCGTTCTTTACTGTATAAACAGGGGCTTTCACATCGTGTTTTCACGAAATAAGACCGTATAAATGTAGGCAGGAATCAAATGTGTTTGCCACTGATTTTTAGCACTGTAAACAATATTTTTTCCAAATTTTTGTTTAGTAATATCATTGAGGATATTTTGCGTCCTTAATTATTAACTAAACCCAAAAAAACAAAATGAAAAAAATTATTTTTTCTCTTGCTATTATGGCTTTCGCATTCGGAGCCAAAGCACAGGATGTCAAATTCGGAGTTGCCTTAAGTGTAGGTGCACCTACCGAAAGTCCTTACAAATTTACCTACGGAGCAGATGTTCAGGCTGAATATAGCTTATCTGAAGCGTTGGCCATTACCGGTAGTGTCGGATACCAAAATTTTCATTGGAAAATAAGCGTAGCCGGAAACTCAACTTCAGGAAATAATGGTTTTGTCCCAGTTTTGGCTGGTGCTAAATTCGGTTTCGGCGAATCTAATCTATACGGTCATGCCCAATTAGGTGCAGGTTTTTCGACTCAAAAGAATGGAGGAAGTGCTTTTGCTTATGCCCCAAGTGTGGGTTATAAATTAAGCGAAAACCTGGATGCATCTGTTAAGTATCTGGCATTTAGTAAAAACAACAGTACCATGGGATCAGTAGGTTTAAGGATTGCTTACACCTTCTAATCAAAATTTATTTTAATAAAAAAGGCTCCCATTTTCGGAAGCCTTTTTTATTAAATACCCAATACATCTTTCATGGTAAAAACCCCGGTTCGGGTTTGAATGTATTCAGCAGCAGCTACAGCCCCCGAAGCAAAACCTTTTCGGTTATGTGCGGTATGAATTATTTCGATCTGATCATTTTCTGAAAAATAATTGATTAGATGCGTACCCGGAACCTCATCTTCCCTGATGCTTTTTATTCTAAGACTATCCTTCCCTTTATCATCAATTGAAAAACTGCTTTTCAGTCCGCGGTCTATAATATCCTGCGCCAGACTGATGGCTGTGCCGCTGGGTGCATCCTTTTTATGAATGTGATGAATTTCCTGCATGGACACATCGTATTCTTTTCTGCCGTGCATTAGTTCCGCCAACTTTCGGTTCAATTCAAAAAAAATATTTACACCAATACTGAAGTTGCTCGCATATAAAAAACTTCCCTCTTTCTTTTTACAGGTTTCTTCTACTTTGTTCATGTCCCGGATCCAGCCAGTGGTTCCACAAACTACCGGCACACCATTTTCAAGGCAAAACATGACATTAGCCAGCGCACTTTCAGGCCGGGTAAATTCAATAGCTACATCAGCTTTCCGGATATTTTCCGGTGTTAAATCGCCTTTATTTGAGGAAGAAATTTTTAAAACAATTGAATGGCCTTTCTGCCCGGCAATCTCCTCTATGGCCTTACCCATTTTGCCATAGCCGATCAAAGCAATTTTCATATCTGTTGATTTTAATGTGGAAGCTTGAAAATAAATTCTCTTTTTTCCAACTGAAATACCAGCCCGATGTTTCCCCGGTTCATATCAAATTTATAATTCGGTCTGATTTTCAATGTCAGATCCGGTGAAACGTTGAATCCTTTCAAATGCGCATCCACTGTAGCATCTACCACATTCAGTCCCCAGAAAAGAATAAAAACCAAAACTGAGTAATCGATATATTGTCGCCAGGTGCTTCGGTATTGCATCAGAGCCTGCGTGGTTAAAGGCTGCAGATATGGTTTAATGAGTGAGTCATTGAGCGGATCATTATCCTGCCGGTAAATAACTGCCTGTCTTAACTCATTGTAGGTTTTGACATTGGAAAAGAAAAAACCTGCTGAGATGCCCAGGGCACTATACACAATAGGAATTTTCCAATATTTTTTGTTGTAAGCCTGACCCCAGCCGGGTAGGATAGCCGAACGGATGGTGGCTTTCCTGGGGTCAAAAGCATTGACTTTACCGGAGTCTGATGATTTATTGTTATGTAAATTACTTGTGTCCGGCGGTGCAATTTTGGTTGTTGTTATTGAATCGGGCTGTTCCTGTGCCAATGCCCGATAATGAAATAGGCTTAGACCAAAAATCAAACCGCAAAAGACAATATTTTTATACATAATTATCAGTCAGGCTGAACATTAAACTTCTCGAGCAAACTGTTCAGTTCCTGGATTGAATAATAATCAAAGGTAACGCTGCCCGAGCCTGACCGGGAATGGTTTAACTTAACCTTTGTACTAAAATGGGATGCCAGTTCATCCTCTATTTTTTTCATGGCAGGGGATAAGGAGGATGACTTAGCAACCGGTTCTTTTTTCTTGGTTGAATAAAGTTTTCTTACCAGTTCTTCGGTTTGCCTGACCGACAGTCCTTTACCTTTTATTTCATTAAAAATGAATAACTGTTTATCAACAGCATCCACATTAATGAGGGCGCGCGCATGCCCCATACTTATCACATTATTCCTGACAGCAACCTGAATATCGGGCGGCAATTTCAGCAATCTCAGATAATTGGTAATGGTACTTCTTTCCTTGCCCATACGTTCGGCAAGCTGCTCCTGCGTGTATTCCATTTCGTCTGAAAGCTGGCGATAGCTCAGGGCTATTTCAATGGCGTTCAGGTCTTCACGTTGCAGGTTTTCCAACAGCGCAAGCTCAAGTATCTGTGAATTGTCGGTTTCTCTTACATAAACCGGCACATCTACTTTTCCCGCAAGTTTGGCAGCTCTAAACCTTCTTTCACCGGCAATGATTCTGTATCGTCCATTCGACAGTTTCATAACCGTGAGCGGCTGAATAATATCATGAATCTTGATGGAATCTGCCAGTTCCTGAAGAGCTGTCTTGTCAAAATCACGACGAGGCTGATCAGGGTTGGCATCAATATCGGCCAGTGGTATTCTGTTGATAGCCACCGCTTTCTGGGTCGTTTCTTTCAGCAGGCTTTTTTCGGTTGCTGAAAGATCAGAGTTTATATTCTGAAGTAAGGAACGGATTCCTTTTCCCAACGCTTCTTTCTTTGCCGTATTACTTTTTTTCTTTTCCGTCATTGCACTTTTTTTATTCATTCTCCATAGAAATTTTGGCAAGTTTTGTCATGTTATTCCGCTGAAGAATTTCTCTTGCCAGATTTAAATAATTGATGGCTCCTTTACTCTCTGCATCATATAAAATTGCCGGCTTTCCCATACTTGGCGCTTCGCTCAGTCGTGTATTACGATGAATAACGGTATCAAAAACCAACTCATCAAAATGTTGCCTCACCTCGCTTACTACCTGATTACACAGGCGAAGCCTTCCATCGTACATCGTCATTAAGAGGCCTTCTATTTCCAAGGCTTCGTTTAGCCGGCTTTGAACAATCTTAATAGTGTTCAACAATTTACCCAAACCCTCCAGCGCAAAAAACTCTGCCTGGACCGGTACGATCACACTATCGGAAGCCACCAGCGCATTTACCGTTATCAAACCCAGCGATGGAGAGCAATCGATAATGATAAAGTCATATTTATCCTTCAGGGATTTCAGGGCATTTTTCAAGACCGACTCTCTTTCAGGATAATTAATCATTTCGATTTCGGCCCCTACCAGGTCAATATGCGAAGGAATTAAATCCAGAAAAGGGATCTCAGTTTTTAAAATCACATCTTCCGCGGGCGATTCATTGACCATGCAATCGTAAATGCCTTTGGTAATGTTGTGCAAATCGAATCCGACCCCGGTGGTAGAGTTGGCCTGAGGATCAGCATCCACTAACAGGGTTTTGAACTCCAGTACCGCCAGACTGGCAGAAAGGTTGATAGCGGATGTAGTTTTTCCTACACCGCCTTTTTGATTTGCTATGCCGATGATTTTTCCCATAAAGTTTGCAAAAATACCATATTCGCCCTTACCGAAGCTTAGGTGGTTGTTATAATTATTTATAGATGTGCTAAAATAGTTCTTTCAGTCTGATTTTTTAAGCGATGTGGAGAAATAGCAAATTTCTTTCGACACCTGTTGGCGTCCGAAGGGTTGGCTTGGGTGATGGCGGTCCCCGACAGCGTTTGAAAGAATTAGAAATTTAAGGAAAAAGATTTTCTCACCATTCACGCTGTCCTGTCCTATCGGACATACGCAAGAAGATGATCCCACTCATCCACGCTGTCTTGTCCTATCGGACGAAGACAGGAGGATGAGCTACTCCACCCACACTGTTTTTTCATTCACATCTCCCCTGACAGAGGAAACGGCCGGCAATTCCTTTTTGACTCCGATATAGAAAAATCCGATCAGCTTATCGTCGGCATCAAGACTAAAATAGGCCTTCGCTTCTTCCAGGTAAGTAATACCGCCCGTTGACAAATAGCTACCCAATCCGAATGCGGTGGTAGTTAAAAACATATTTTCAATAGCACAGCCTACTGCGAGAATTTCTTCTATTTCAGGTACCCTGGGGTTTCTTTTCATCCCGATGGCAATAACATGGGAAGCCATTAGCGGATATTCGGCCAACTTTTTCAACTTGATTTCGCCTGGATTGGGATCATGCTGTTTGACCAGCTTCACCTGCATATCTGCAAATTTTTGCAGTCCATCTCCCGTAAAAACAGTAAATCGCCATGGCTCGGTTTTTTTATGGGTCGGGGCTCGGTTCGCATTTTCTAAAACCTGCCTGATAATGGCATCGTCAACCTTGGCACCAGCATCATACTGGTAAGGATAAATACTTCTCCGATCATGGATCACTTTATTAATAAATCCGGATAAATCCTGCTGCATAATTTTCGTTTTTGCGCGAAGATAGTCTTTCAACACCCGTTGGCGTTCGAAGCGTAGGGGCGGAGCGAGTGCGAACCCGACAGCGTTTGAAAGAATTAGATACTGCCTACCATCCACGCTGTCCTGTCCTATCGGACGAGAACAGGTGAATGCGTGGACGAGAACAGGTGAATGAACGACACCTTTGAAAGAAACCTTACTTTTGAAAAAATCAGAACAGTTTTTTAAAATTGATTTTACTTTACACAAATTACAACGATGTCTAAATTTTCAGATTACAACTTTAATGGCCGGAAAGCGCTAATTCGAGTAGATTTTAACGTACCACTCAAGGATGGTGAAGTAACCGATGACACACGCATGAGAGCTGCGTTGCCGACAATCAAAAAGATATTAAGCGATGGCGGAAGTGTCATCCTGATGTCGCACCTGGGAAGGCCAAAAGGAGAAGTGAATGATAAATATTCTTTGAAACAGATCGTTCCGCATTTGAAGGAACTGCTACCGGGTGTGACCATCGAATTTGCATCCGATTGTATCGGTGAACAGGCCAAAGAAAAAGCCGGGCAGTTAAAACCGGGACAGGTTCTGCTTTTAGAAAACCTGCGTTTTCACAAAGAAGAAGAAAAAGGTGATAAAGAATTCGCAAAAAAATTAGCACAGTTGGGCGATGTTTATGTCAATGATGCCTTCGGAACGGCCCATCGTGCACATGCCTCAACTGCTGTAATCGCAGATGATTTTTCATCCGACAGTAAGCTGTTTGGATTGCTGATGAATGCTGAAATATCGAATGCAGAAAAGATTCTTAATAGTGCCGAAAAGCCCTTTACGGCCATCCTTGGTGGGGCTAAGGTGAGCGACAAAATTGAGATTATCGAAAACCTGTTAAATAAGGCTGATAATATAATTATTGGCGGAGGTATGTCTTATACATTTTTAAAAAGTCAGGGTAAGCAAATTGGTAAAAGCCTGTGCGAGGTTGATAAACTGGACCTTGCCCTCGAACTACTTAAAAAAGCTAAAGGAAAGAATGTACAATTTTTGCTTCCACCCGATAGCGTCATAGCTGATGATTTTAGTAATGAGGCATCGACGCAAACCGTAAGCAATGACGAGATCCCTGATGGATGGATGGGACTTGATATTGGCCCCAAGGCTGTAGAATTATATTCAAAGACAATTCTTGATAGCAAAACCATTCTTTGGAACGGGCCAATGGGCGTTTTTGAAATGTCGAAATTTCAGTCTGGCACCAAAGGAGTGGCAGAAGCCATAGCCCAAGCCACGAAAAACGGCGCTTACAGTCTGATAGGCGGAGGAGATAGCGTTGCTGCTATTAATCAGTTTGATCTTGCCGACGCGGTAAGCTATGTTTCAACCGGTGGTGGTGCATTATTAGAATATTTTGAGGGAAAGATTCTTCCGGGAATAGCGGCAATAAAGGGTTCGTAAAATATTCAGGGGGCTCCAATTCAAAAAATTTCACCGTTTTCTTTACGGATATTTTATCTGGCGATAAATCGGCTGTGTATCTAATCAGGAAAAAAAAATCATATCAGATGACCTTCAGAGTTTAAAAGTTCGACCTGTCTTCTTTTAAGACCGGTAACAAATTTTCAAGTCAAAACTTTTACCTTAGCAGATTAATTAAAACTCGAAAAATGAAAAATAACAAAGGGCTGTTTATTATTCTCGGAATCATTGTCATTCTGGGCTTCTGGGGATGTGGGGCATACAATAACCTGGTAACCGTAGATCAGGAAGTACAAACCAAATGGAGCAATGTAGAAACCAATTACCAGCGTAGAAACGACCTGTATAATTCTGTAATTAAAACCATCGAGGGTTCCGCCAATTTCGAAAAAAGCACATTGAGAGAAGTCTTAGAGGCAAGAGCCAAAGCTACCCAGGTTACGGTTAACACCAACGACCCGCAAAGCATGGAACAATTCCAAAATGCACAGGCGAGTTATCAAAGTGCATTTGGACGTTTACTTGCTGTTGCTGAGGCTTATCCAGATTTGAAAACGACATCTGCCTTCAGGGATTTCCAGACACAGATAGAAGGAACTGAAAACAGAATTAATGTGGCCAGACAAGATTTTAATACCGCAGTACAAAAATATAATCTGAGGGTAAAAAGGTTTCCAGGTAACTTATTAGCGGGATTTTTTGGCTTTCATGAAAAAGCCTTTTATAAAGCTGATCCGGGATCAGAAAAGGCTCCTGACATCAATTTCGACATCAAATAACCATGCCCTTTTTTAGAAAAAAACCCGTTCCCATCTTTACGGATGAACAATCAGCACGACTGGTTGAAGCCATACGTAAAGCGGAAATCCAAACCAGCGGAGAAATACGGGTTTATATTGAAAGGCATTGCAAATATGTGGACGCCATTGAACGGGCCAGACAAATTTTCGATTTGTTGGAAATGGAAAAAACAAAACTCAGAAATGGGGTTTTGTTTTACGTAGCTACGCACGACAAACAATTGGCTATTTATGGTGATGAAGGCATACACGAGGCTACGGGTCCGGAATACTGGCAACAAATCTTATCCGGCTTAATAAACGCTATACGGAAAGAAGACATCATTACAGGGCTCGTTCAGGCTATTCAGGAAATAGGGCTGGCACTTAAAAACCATTTTCCTTACGACGAATCAACAGATAAAAATGAATTACCTGATGATATCGTCTTTGGTAAATAGACTTCAAAAGCAGATGAAAAAAACACTATTACTGCTCTTCATATTGATAAGTGCGCTGATGGTATATGCACAGCATATCGAACCACGGCCTAATCCGCCCCGGGCTGTCAATGACTACGCTAATCTGCTTGAACCTTTTCAGAAAGATGCGCTGGAGCAAAAACTCAGAAACTATAATGATTCAACATCATCTGCTATTGTTATCATTACGGTACCTGACTTACAGGGATACGACATTGCTCAGGTAGCCCTGAAATACCTTCGTGACTGGCAGGTAGGGATGAAAGGAAAAAATAATGGAGTGGTTATCCTTGTCGCCAAACAGGAAAGAAAAGCAAGAATCGAAACGGGATATGGTATGGAAGGCGTACTGCCCGACATCACGGCCAAACATATCATTGAGGATGAAATGATTCCGAACTTTAGGAATGATGATTACTACCGAGGGCTCGATCAGGCGATTGACGCCATCATCAAAGCAGCAGCCGGTGAATATGAGGCAGAGCCCCGCCCGGACGAAAACACCGGTACAGGCTGGTTTGTCGCCATCCTGATTATGATTCTTATTTTTGTTCTTATTGGTCGGGGTGGCGGAGGAGGCAGAGGAGGCCAGTATATGAGCCGAAGAGGATCGGATATATTGCCCTGGATATTACTTGGCGACCTGATGGGAGGTGGTGGCAGAAGCAGAGGAGGCGGTTTCGGAGGCGGAGGATTTGGCGGTGGCGGTTTCGGCGGCTTTGGTGGGGGCAGCGGGGGCGGCGGCGGAGCGAGTGGAGGCTGGTAATTTTTGAGAGAATGAAAGAGTGAGAAAGTGCCTTTTTTTCTTGAATTAAATAAAAAGCAATTAACTAACATTATGACTTTCAAAACGATCATCGAGCCATTCAGAATAAAATCGGTTGAACCGATCTACATGACCACCGAAGAACAACGGGAGAGACTGATTCGAGAGGCTCATTACAATCCCTTTTTATTACATTCAAGAGATGTTATCATTGACCTGCTAACCGATAGTGGCACCTCGGCCATGAGCAGCGAACAATGGGCCGGCGTTATGCGCGGGGACGAGTCATACGCAGGAGCCTCGAGCTTTGAAAAATTACAAAAGGAAGTTCAGGACCTGACCGGCTTTCAATACATCTTACCTACCCATCAGGGCCGGGCAGCCGAGCGAATTCTCTATAGTTATCTGGGTGGAAAAGACAAAGTATTTTTGAGCAATACCCATTTTGATACTACCCGTGCCAACATCGAGTTTAGCGGTGCTACTGCTATCGACATGCCTACGCCCCTTGCGCAGGATCATGAGTCTTCCTTTCATTTCAAAGGGGACATGGATACCATTGCACTGGAAAATTACCTTAAGGAGGACGCCCAACGGGTGGCCGCAGTCATTTTAACTGTTACCAATAATAGCGGTGGCGGGCAGCCTGTGAGTATGGAAAATACCAAAGAAATTTCAAGGATTTGTAAGCATTACGGCGTTCTGTTTGTAATTGACTGTGCTCGGGTGGCGGATAATGCTTACTTCATCAGGCATTTTGAAAAAGGATATGAGAACATCCCTTACCGGGATATAGCTAAAGAAATGTTCCGTCTTTCGGACGGAGCTGTTATGAGTGCGAAGAAAGATGCGCTGGTTAACATTGGCGGATTCCTGGCTCTTAAGGATAAGTCCCTGGCCGATTCCTGCACCAATCTACTTATCATTACCGAGGGCTTTGTTACTTATGGCGGCCTGGCAGGAAGGGATATGGAAGCCATAGCTATCGGGCTCAGAGAAGTTTTTGAAGATGATTATCTTAGATACAGAATTACAAGTACGAAATATTTAGGAGAACATATCCGGAAGATGGGAATACCCGTTATTTATCCCATTGGTGGACACGCAGTGTACATAGATGCTGCATTGTTATATCCGCACATTCCGGCACATGAATACCCCGGCCAGGCTTTGGTTTGCGAACTTTACAAAAAAGGAGGAATCCGTGCGGTAGAAATCGGTTCGGTGATGTTTGGGAAATATGATGAAAGCGGCAAACTGATTCCTGCCCCAATGGAACTGGTTCGGCTTGCCATTCCCCGACGGGTTTACACGCAAAGCCATATTGATTATGTCATCGAAGTTTTTGGTGAGATATTAAAGGATGCCAAAAATGTGAAAGGGCTGAAAATAACCCAAGAGCCCAAATTCCTGCGGCATTTTACTGCGCATTTTGATCAGCTTTAGGAGAGGTTTTCTTTCTTTCAACACCTGTTGGCGTCCGAAGCGCGGGTTTTTGTGTGAGCGGACCCGACAGCGTTTGGAAGAAATTTCACTCAGCGGACAAAAACAGGAGAATGATTAAATTTGCTCGTATCATTAAAAAACATCCCTATGGCTCCTCTGGCAGAAAGAATGCGACCGCAAACACTCGACGATATCATCGGCCAAGAACATCTGACAGCCAATGGCAGCGTGCTGCACAAGGCCATTGCCGGAGGACATATCCCTTCCATGATTTTTTGGGGCCCACCCGGATCAGGAAAAACCACCCTGGCTCATATCATCGCCAACGAAACCCATGTACCGTTTCATACACTGAGTGCTATCTCCTCCGGCGTTAAAGACGTCAGAGAAGTATTATCGATTGCAACCCATGAAAAAAACCCGATTCTTTTCATCGATGAAATCCATAGGTTTAATAAAGGACAACAGGATGCCTTACTTGCTGCAGTAGAAAAAGGAACCATAACCCTCATTGGCGCTACAACCGAAAATCCTTCCTTCGAAGTCAACAACGCTTTGCTTAGTCGTTGCCAGGTGTACGTCCTTAATCCACTCCCCCAAGAACTGTTGAAACAACTGGCCGAGGAGGCCATCCTGAAAGATGAAATCCTTTCCCAAAAAAATATTGTGCTGGAAGAAACTTCTGCGCTCATCAATCTTTCGGGTGGAGACGCAAGGAAGTTGCTGAACCTGTTAGAGCTTGTCATTCATTTTTCAAAAACAAAGGAGGGAGAAGCCATTATCATTACCGACGAATCCGTCATGAAGGCAGCTCAACAAAAAACAGCCCTTTACGAT
>JBIQMB010000035.1:0-5490 GCA_044463745.1 Chitinophagaceae bacterium
CATCACTTAATTTTCTTACCCAATGTAATGTATCGGAGATTAGACCTGGTGTTCTACAGTTTATCAACGAAGAGAATAAAGTTGTGCTGCTGATGAAATACGATCATACTAAATTTTCTTTTCGTCTTGAAAACAAACCGGTGGATGATGAACGGATGATTCCGTACTGGGGGCAAAACCTCCATCGCATCGTTCTTACGCCCAAAGGAAAACCCATTAAAGGCGTGAATAATTTCGAATTCAGTTTGCCAAATTCTTAAATTTATCTGCACTTAGTATTTTAAAAAGTCAGAACCAATCAAACCATCACGACCTATACCAGATTTTTCTTTTTATTCTTCATACTCATTGCCCGGCCCGGTACCCTCGATGCTCAGGATAATATCAATTGGCAAAAATTTCTGGCAAAAAGTGATTTTGTTTTTGATACGCTGACCACCCGATGGGAAGAAGGCGTCTTTACAGGAAACGGACTAATGGGGGCTATGCTTTATATGAAAGATGAGAACACATTACGCCTTGAAATTGGCCGGACTGATGTGCGCGATCACCGTAGAGAGCCCATCTCACATTTGTTTGCCAAGGCAAGATTACCCATTGGACACTTTGAAATAAAACCATCGGGAAAAATATTAAAAAACAATGCACGGCTCAACCTTTGGGACGCAGAAGCAACGGGCACAATCCTTACAGACAAGGGAACTGTTCAATGGCGTACACTCACGCTGTCGAACGAAGACATCATTCTGTTTCAATACACTTTAACCGGAAAAGAAGCAAGCCTGGCGGTGCATTGGGTACCGGAGGTCTCTATCAGCAGCCGAACTAAATTTGAGGTGCAACAACCGGCGGATTATAAGCCGAACCCCGAACCCATATCAGGTGAGTTGACCGGTGTACAGTATTGCAGGCAGCCCATGATTGCAGGCGGCGATTACACCACAGCATGGAAACAATCCGGATCGAAAACAGAGAATACGTTTTACATAACGGTGGGCTATAATCCTGAATCTTCGTCGTTGAATGAGGCTGTTAAAAAGGTAAAAAATATTAGTAATGAGGCCGAACAATCATTTATAAAACATCACAGGCAATGGTGGCATCAATATTATCCTGAAAGTTTCATTTCGCTCCCCGATGCAAGGATGGAAAGCTTTTATTGGATACAGCAATATAAATTGGCCTCGGCAACCAGAGAAGGCAAGCCACCGATTGACCTGATGGGTCCCTGGTTTCGTTATACACCATGGCCGGCTTATTGGTTCAATCTGAATATTCAACTCACCTACTCTCCCCTCTTTACGGCCAATCGGTTGGGCTTATCAAAAGGTTTGATTAAAATGATTGATGATGCAAAGGGAAATCTAGCCGGCAACGTTCCGCGGGAGAATCAACCTCAAGGAGCCGGTGTTTCTCGTTCCGGGTCCATTGATATGATATCACACGTGGATGTATATGCAGAACGGGATCCTAATGCGAGTGATGCGCAATTGGAGATGGGCAATCTAACCTGGATACTCTACTATTATTGGCTGCAATATCGATATACAATGGATGATAAAGTGAAAAATAATCTTTTTCCTATTCTTAAAAAAAACATTAATTATTACATCGACATCATGCACAAGGGTGAGGATGGAAAATGGCATTTACCCTACACCTATTCTCCCGAATATCCGGGTGGCGTTACGCGCGATTGCAATTATGATCTTTCATTATTTCGTTGGGGATGCAAAACATTATTACAAATCAATACACAGGATGAACTGGCAGAAAAATGGAAAGATATTCTTCTTAACCTGACTGATTATCCAACAGACAGCACCGGACTTCGGATCGGCGCTGATGTTGGCTTCAGTACTTCACACCGCCATTATTCGCACATGCTCATGATCTATCCCCTTTACATGATGAATTGGGATCAAACGGAAAACCGTGAATTGATCAGAAAATCGCTGGAACACTGGCATAGTTTTCCCGGTGCTTTGCAGGGATATTCATTCACCGGCGGAGCGTCGATGTACGCCATGATGGGCAATGGAGAGAAGGCCGTGAACTATCTCAACCAATTGCTTGACCGGTATGTAAAGCCAAACACGATGTATATGGAAACGGGGCCTGTTATCGAAACACCTTTATCAGCAGCTACTTCCATCCAGGAATTGTTGTTGCAAAGCTGGGGAAACACAATCAGGGTTTTTCCGGCCGTACCTGAGGAATGGAAGGACGTAACTTTTCGTAGTTTGAGAACCGAAGGAGCATTTTTAATTAGTGCAGTCAGAAAAGGAGGGCAAACAAGATGGATTAAAGTAAAAAGCCTTGTAGGCGGAGTCTGTAAAATCAGGCCGGGAATGGAGAGGGAAATCAAAACAACAGGCAGGCAAATAGATTTGCGAAAAACAGGAAATGAGAAATATGAGCTAAGGATGAAGAAAGAAGAAGAGATCATTCTCTATACAAACGAAAAAGATTTGGCAATTCCTCTTTCTCCTGTTAACTATGCTGACGGAGAAGAAAATTTCTGGGGCACAAAAAATAAAAATTAACAACCTAATTATGAAGGCAATAATCGGCATTCTTTTTACTGTGATCGTTTTTCTTGCAGGATCTGTGCAGGCACAACAACCCAAGGTGAATCTAAAGCATGGTGCACATCGCATCGGCAAGCGAACTGATACAGCAATGAATCAATGGAGAAGTTATCGTTTCGGACAATTTATACACTGGGGCGTTTACTCCATTTTAGGTGGCGATTATAATGGAAAACATTACACCGATGTGGGCGGTGCAGCGGAATGGATCCGCGCCTGGAAGGAAGTGCCGCATGATGTTTATGATAACCTGTACAAACAATTTAACCCCACTAAGTATAATCCGACAGAATGGGCTGTGATGGCCAAACAAATGGGTGCAAAATATGTTATCCTTACCACCAAACACCATGACGGATTTTGCCTATGGCCCAGTAAATATTCTTCATACAATATTACGGCTACTCCATACAAAAAAGACCTCTTAAGACCATTTGTTGACGCTTACACGCAGGCGGGGATTGATGTTTATTTTTATTTTTCTGTTATGGACTGGCACAATCCCGACTGGAGATATGACCTGAAAAATAAGGAGGATACCATTGCTTTTGACAGGTTTAAGCAGTTCACAAAAAATCAACTCACCGAATTATTAGAAGGATATCCCGAGGTAAAAGGATTGTGGTTTGATGGCACCTGGGATAATAGCTGGAAAAAGAATGGCGCCTTTTCAGATTCGCTGGAGCAATATTTAAAAACAATCCGGCCTGGCTTAATTACCGGAAGCCGTCTTCGCGCTGATGAATTTGGCGTACGAGGCAAGGATAGCAATGGCAACCTCATGGGTGATTATGAACAAGGGTGGGAAAGAAAAATTCCACGCAGTTTTGCTGAAACAAACGGGAATGACTGGGAATGCGTAATGACCATACCCGAAAACGGATGGGGATATGCGCGCAAATGGCTTGGCCACTGGAAAACCTCGGAAGAGATTATCGAAATGATAGCGCAAACAGTTTCATTGGATGGTAATTTTGTATTGAATTTCGGCCCTCGGGGAGACGGCTCTTTTCGGCCGGAAGAAATCAGAAACATGAAAAAAATCGGAGAATGGATGTTGGTTAATGGCGAAGCGATCTACGATTGCGGTTACGCCGGTTGGGAAAAGCAGGATTGGGGTTATTATACCAAACAGCAAAATGGCGATAAAGTGTATATGATTGTTTTTAACGTACCTGTATCGGGAAAATTAAAAATCAAACCCCCGTCCGGAATGGAGTTAACCCGCGCTTCTTTACTGACCGGATCTCGTACAACACTGCCTACGGAAAA
This sequence comes from Chitinophagaceae bacterium, assembly GCA_044463745.1. Taxonomy (GTDB): domain Bacteria; phylum Bacteroidota; class Bacteroidia; order Chitinophagales; family Chitinophagaceae; genus Ginsengibacter. The sequence goes on from JBIQMB010000035.1 coordinate 3,864, forward strand.
AATTGATTACGGGTGTTCCTACATCGTTTTCCCTGCGGCGCGACATTTTACGAAACCATTCGTAATAGTTCTGGAAACCAAAGCAACCAACACAAAAACAGAAGGGCCTAAAGCCAAAACATAAAACAGATATAAAAATGCAAAGACGAAATTTCATCAGATGGTCTTCTATTCTTGGATTAACGGGACTTTTACCGGCCGGTAAAACCCTGGCTAATGCGGATCCTGATTTTGACTACCTAAAAAACAAAGCCGATGACCGGAAATACTGGGTTTCATTGCTCGATAAAATGGCTTCTCCGCTGGTATCGAACATGAGTAAGGGAGAGCTGAAAAAAAACATGAAGATGGAATACAGTCCAACCTGGGACGGCCGAAACAATCAGGTTGGTTATCTGGAGGCCTTCGGTCGTTTGCTTGCGGGCATCGCTCCGTTTCTCGAACTACCGGATGATGATACAGCGGAAGGGAAAATCAGAAAACGTCTTCGGTTGCAAACCCAACAATCTATTGCACACGCCGTGGATCCCAAAAGCCCGGATTATTTATACTGGGGACCGGATACAGCACAGGCCCTGGTGGATGCCGCCTATTTTGCTCAGGCGTTGATATCAGCACCCAAAGCGCTATGGGAGCCTTTGAGTAGTGAAACCAAAGCAAACGTAATTAAGGTTTTCAAAACTGTGCGAAAAATAAAACCGTTTAACAGCAACTGGCTTTTATTCGGCGCCATGTGCGAATGCTTTTTGCTACGCATCGGAGAAGATGTTGTTACCGAAAGAATAGACCATGCCATTGACTCTATCCAAAAATGGTATGTAGGAGATGGCTGGTATGGTGACGGCCCCAGCTTTCATTTCGACCATTACAATGGATTTGTCATCCAGCCCATGCTGGTAGAAACGCTGAAGCAAAGTATTCTGAAAGGTCGTAGGTCGCAAAAAGAATATGATCTTGCCTACAAACGCATGCAGCGTTATGCTTCTTTTCTGGAAAGGTATATTTCTCCCGAAGGTACGTATCTTGTCGTAGGCCGGTCGTCAACCTATCGTGCCGGAGCCTTCTGGCCATTGGTGAAGTTGGCGTACGAAGATGCTCTTCCGGCTGACATTACTCCTGAGCAGGTACGATGTGCATTAACGCTTGTTTTGAAAAGATTGTTTATCCCCGCTTCTTTCAAAGACGGATGGCTAACGATGGGCCTGGTTGGCAACAAACAAGAAGACATCGCCGATTATTATTCTAATACAGGAAGTATGTATCTAACATCCCTGGTATTGTGGCCCCTTGGTTTGCCTTCTGAGCATCGGTTCTGGTCGGGCCCTTACACAGAGTGGACCTCCAAAAAAGCCTGGAGCGGCAAACCCTTCCCAAAAGATTACGCAGTGGATTATTGAGATTCATTCACCTGTTATCGACCAATCATTCACCTGTTCTCGTCCGATAGGACAGGACAGCGTGAATGGTTCGATTGTCCTTTCTTTCAAACGCTGTTGGGTCCACTCTCACACGAATCATCGGCGTCGGACGCCAACAGGTGTTGAAAGAATCATTCACCTGTTCTCGTCCAACGGACAGGACAGCGTGAATGGTTGGATTCATTTATTTCTTCTACTTTCGAAGGGTT
>JBIQMB010000035.1:5590-12225 GCA_044463745.1 Chitinophagaceae bacterium
CCAATGGCGAATATCGATTTTAAACAGAACCAGCCGTAATTATCCGTTTTTTTTTTTACAAAATAAATAGAGCCGAAGGACATTATAGAATGAATGGTTGGAAAATTGTTTACATTTCTTTCAAACGCTGTCGGGTCCGCCATCCTTCAATACCTGCGCACGGACGCCAACAGGTGTTGAAAGAATCATTCACCTGTTCTCGTCCAAAGGACAGGACAGCGTGAATGGTTGGATTCATTTATTTCTTCTACTTTCGAAGGGTTAAAGTGCCAGCGGCACGACCTTTTGGTAAAAATAGATTTGAGAAGGGTTATTAAGTCCTGTAGGGACGACCTTATTGTGCCAATGGCGAATATCGATTTTAAACAGAACCAGCCGTAATTATCCGTTTTTTTTTACAAAATAAATAGAGCCGAAGGAAATTATAGAATGTATGGTTGGAAATTGTTTACTTTCTTTCAAACGCTGTCGGGTCCGCCCTCGCACGAATCCTCGGCGTCGGACGCCAACAGGTGTTGAAAGAATAATTGAAAAACGATTATTTATCTTTACAACCACCAAAAGCCTTTTCGCATCAACTCAATGAAGGACGAATCAGTACACAAGGAGCGTTACATCAGATATGCAGCAGAGTTAATTCTTGCCTACAAAGGTGACGAGCCTTTCCACTTATACCTAAAAAAATATTTTAAAAGTCATAAAAAGCACGGATCGCGCGACAGGAAGAATATCACATCACTGTGTTATCATTATTTTAGACTTGGAGAAGGGATTGTAAACCCCATGAGTATTGAAGAAAAGTTTTTGTTAGCCGAGTATCTCAATAGTGAAAATGAAAAGGAATTGAGTGAAAAATTATTGACTGAAAAAAGCGGATTTGATGCAGAACATATTTTTCCATTCAACGAATACCTAAGCAATCAGATAGACAAAAAATTGTTTGATATTTCTTTTTTACGACAACCACTACTCTTTATACGCATCAGACCCGGTTACAGAGAATTGGTTATTAGCCGGCTCACAAAAGACAAAATTAACTTTGAGGAACATGGAGAATCCTGCTTATCATTTGAAAACACAACACGCCTGGAAAACACTTTAAAGCCTGACCGGGAAATGGTCATACAGGACCTTAACTCACAGCGCACGTCACTATTTTTTGATAAAGTAAAATGGGATTCGTCAAACAAAATCGATATCTGGGATTGTTGTGCTGGCAGCGGGGGGAAATCTATTTTAGCCGCAGATCATTTTAAGAACTTTCGATTAACTGTATCTGACAAACGAAAATCCATTTTGCAAAATCTTCAGAAAAGATTGATGACTGCAAGCGTGGAAGTTTTTAAAATCATACAGGCAGATCTTTCTAAACTCGTAAATGCAGTAACCCGCGAATCTTTCGATCTGATAATAGCCGATGTGCCATGCAGTGGTTCAGGCACTTGGGGCCGCACTCCGGAACAGCTTCATTATTTTGACAAAGATGAAATAGAAATGTATGCAAAACTTCAGAGAGATATTGTATCCAATGCACTTCCGAAATTAAAACACGGGGGGTATCTATTGTATTTGACATGCTCTGTTTTTGCTGCTGAAAATGAAGAAAACACCAAAGCCATCAGCAAAGAAAACGGTCTAAAAATTATTCACGAACAATATCTGGAAGGTTACACACGGCGGGCCGACACACTGTTCGGCTCACTCATGAAGCTTGATGCTACGGCATAAATAAAGGTTTCAGTTTATAAACCGGGGGTACAATTCGAACAAACAGCGATTACAAATAGCATCCAGAAGAACCCGTTGAAAATAAACCATCATCGAATTATCAAATATTTTACTTTCGTTAAATACTGGTTCCTCAAAATCTTTTCATCATCTTAAAAACGAAGAATGAAACACAATTTATTTCTGGCGGCTATTATCCTTTTTCTGGCGTCATGCGATAACAACAAGAAACAGGAATCATCGGAGCAGAAAAATAAGCAAGAACAAAAAAAAGACGACGAAGTAGCGCACATAATGATCCCCGAAAGTGGCTGCTACGCACATTATTCATCCGGTGACACCATCCTGCTCAAAATAGAGGTATTTCCCAATGTGGTAACCGGCGTTTTAAAATATCAACTTTCTGGCAAGGATAAAAACGAAGGAACCATAGAAGGAAAACTGGATGGCAATAAACTTTTCGTAGATTACACCTTCGCTTCTGAGGGCAAGACATCCGTCAGAGAAGTTGCATTTTTACTAAACGGGGATGAAGCAACTGAAGGTTTTGCCGAAGTAGAATCTGCGAATGGCAAAATGATATTTAAGAACAAGGCAGACATTGATTTTTCAAACGGCATAAAGTTTACAAAAATTGATTGTGTGGAAAATGACGAAAAATTTCGCATTAATCATCCGGCGAATTAATCTACAGATTCCACCCCTAACGATTCGGTTGTAAATGTTTTTTGAAACCTATAAGCTTTTTAAAACCTTATAGGTTGTTTACGGGTTTAATTATTTTCCTCCCAGCCCGGTGTATCCGGAAAATAATCTTCGGAAAGCTCTTCACTTTCATAGCCACAATTTGAGCATTGATAAACATTTTTGGCAGAAATAGCATAGCTTCCTAAAACCCATGTAAGAATGGCGATGAACAGATTGGGTGTAGATTGTTTGGGTACGCGTTCGATATTTCTTCCACCGCAACGAGGGCAGACAGCACTCTTCCGGTATTCTTCATCAAAATGGGCCAACAATTCATTGGCAGCATTCTCATCGTCCTTACGAACCAGTAATTTGATGCCTCCTATCGCATTGGTAAGAATGGGATCAATCGTAACGGTAAATTCATCTTTCAGAAAACACACAATTCCTGCATCCCTCAATTTGGTCATGGTGATGTGCGCCTGAAAATATTGCTGAAATGTACGAACAACTACGTATTCCATCGTTTTACAAAATGTAACTTATTCAGCACAAATCATAATCCAACTTTGATACCTCCATAAAAATTACGCCCGGCAGCCACATTGTAATACCTTCCACCTGCGGCATTGATATCATTACCCAGGCTATAAGTTTCATCGAGTAAATTTTGCACACCGGTAAAGAAGTCGAGTGTACTTTTCGCTGACAATGAAACTTTGTATCCCAGTTTAAGGCCAATCAAATGATAAGAATCGGCAAAAGCCGAATTGGCATCGTTTAAGGGAATACGATCGCTATAGAAATAGTTTAGATGGCCATAAAGTCCGGGTCGGGTGGTTATATCCATACCAGCCGCTATGGTTTGAGGTGCTACGCCTGCAATTTTATTTCCCGAATAATCATTCGCCAATTGTTTATACTCATCATATTTAAAACCATTCCATGTATGGCTTAGATAAGCAAACCCATAATTAAAAAACCTGTAAGGACTATTTAAAAAAGCGTATGATATATAGCTTTCCACACCGCTTTGATTGGTAGATCCGGCGTTATCATAATAAATTCCTCCTCCGGCATCCTGCCGCTGAACAATGGCATTTTTTAACCGGTAATGAAAAACAGAAACATCAAAAAACAATTGATTTTGGACGAAATTCCCTTTAGCTCCCAGTTCATAATTTACTCCGCTTTCAGCATGCAGTTTTGTATTGAAAACACCGGAGGTAGGCAGTAGCTCCGCCGAAGCCGGTGAAGAAAATCCGCGTTCTACACTTCCATAAACAGCAAAGGTGTTATTTAATTTTTTCATTAAAGCCAGACGTGGTGCAATTTCACTCTTAAAACTCCGCGACTCGCTCTGAGCCGGGGTTACATTAAACCGGTCAAATTCAACCCTCGACCTGTTGAAGCTGGCACCTGCGGTTAATATCCATCCATTAATGGTTTGAACCCTGCCCTGCCCAAATAAAAAGCCCTGCGTATAATTCACCTCATCATCTGTTTGCATTGCCCCGGGTGCACCGTTTACATTATTATATAAACGGGAGGTAATAAAACTCTTTTGAATTTCTCCGCCAATATTGAAGGTGAGAACTGTATTGTCTATATTCTTCTGATATCTGAAATTAGTTCTTGCACCAACATTCGGTTCTACACGCCGGGTATAATTCCTGAAGGTTGGATTATTGTGCCTGAAATAATATCCGTACACCGCCGTATTATTTTGCCAGGCCGAGGTAATTTTTTGCTGCAACGAAATACCGGCTAAAAATGCCTGATCATAAATGGCCGCCTTCGCCTCATCAGCACTTGGGAAAATTCCTGCTTTAGGACGCGCAGCGCGTGGGTTAGCATCGTACTCAGCCTTGGTGAGTGCACCGGGCGTTTGATAATACAAGTCGCTGTAATAAAAGTGCGAACTCAACCGTGTATTTTCAGATTTAGCGATAGACGAATTCCAGCTAATTACATCGCGTCGCATATTTGTATGATCGCGATAACCATCGCTATTGATATGCTGATAATCCACCGAAGTTTGCATCTCTGAATTCCCCAATCTTGCATTCAGATTCAGGTTATTCATATTATAGCTGCCATAGGTGTATGCCGCAGATAAACCCGGACGAAAAGATTCTGAAGCACTGTTGATAAGAAGTGCACCACCCGTTCCGGCTCCATACATACTGCCGGCAGGACCTTTGATCACTTCCACCGACTGCACATTATAAAAACCAAGCATGTTCAGATCCGTAGAACCGCCCGGCCCCGTAAGAGGGATACCATCAAAATACACTTTTACATTACTCACTCCAAATGGCGATCTCATCGAACTTCCGCGAATATTTAACCGATAACTTCCCGGCGATCTTTCATCCATTCTTACTCCCGGCTTGGAATTAATGGCCTGAAGAATTGTGGAATTATCGAATCTGTTTAAATCCTGCCCACTCACCCTACTGACAGATGCAGGCGTACTTATAAGTTCAGTATGACTTTCAAACGCATTTACAATTACATTTTCCAGAACCTTCACAGAGTCTTCTGTAGAAGAAGTTTGCGCGCTTGATTCTGCAATCAGGAACAGGGCCAAGCCCAGGACAACGAAACTTTTCATAGATGAAATTTTTTCTGTATCGTTTCAGATCAGAATTTTAATTAACCATAATAAAAAAGGATATAAAGGTAATGATTTATAAATTTTGATTTGCATTTCCAAACCGTTTGGTGATTCCATCCAGAATTATTTTGTACACCGGCAAAAATATGATGGAGTTAATCAAAATTTTAAAAACATAATCTACCCATGCTATCTCTACCAGATTGTTGGCCAAATAAGTATCCGAGGTTTTATAAAAAGCAACAAAGAAGAAGGTAAAGGTATCTACCAGGTTTCCAACTATTGCCGATGCCAAAGGTGCCCACCACCACTGCCTGAGTTTCCTTAATCTGTTAAACACCAGAATATCCATAATCTGTCCTGCGATGTAAGCCGTAAAACTCGCCAGCGCTATCCTGAACACAAACAGATCAAAGGAAAGCAATCGATCAAACCCAAGCCAGGTGCCATGCCTGAAACCGGTGGTGATAATATATGATATGATGAGCGCAGGCCACATGGCAAACCAAACAACCCGCCTCCCCTGCTTTGCGCCGAGTAACCGCACCGTAAGGTCAGTGGCAATAAAAATAAAGGGAAAAGTAAAGGCGCCCCAGGTTGCCTTGTATCCCAAAACCACTATTGGAAACTGAACAAGATAATTACTGCAGGCTATTATAAAAATATGAAAACCGGCCAGCCAGAGGATCAGCTTTCTGTAGCTTTTTGAGGACATATATACATCTTAGTTTTTTAACGTGGGAGAGTTTCGAACCACGTGTCCTGATTTTAAAAAGCGCAAAGTAAATACTTTTTAAGCGCATTCGGATACTGCTGAGAGCTAAGCATATCCCAAAAATTAACTGAACAGTTTTTCCTTTTCAGGATCTTATTTTAATTGCTAAAAAATTAGTTGAGAAAAATAAACAGCTACATCAACCTGCTGCATCCTAAATAAATTGTTGAAAACCAAACCTGAATTATATGACAAAAATCAACTTTTTAATTTACCGGAATCATTACCTGTTTATTGAACAAAGTTGTACCTTTCGGGTGAATCAAAAATTTCAAATCATGAAAATTAATCTGCAAAGTTTAAAATTTACGGCAAAGCAACACCTGATTGATTTTGTAAACGAAAAAGTCGGAAAACTTGAACGTTTTGATGATAAAATTATCAGTGCAGAAGTGACCTTATATGCCCAGGATGGGAAGCATGTTGATAACAAAGCCTGCGATATTCGTTTGGTTATACCGGGCAATGACCTGATCGTGAAGCGGGCTGCCCCCACCTTTCAGGAATCTATTCTCAATGCTGTGGAAACCCTGCAAACCATGATGACAAGAAAAAAAGCACAAGCCAAAAATGCTGCTGAAAGACCTGAAATAATTGAATAAAAAATAAAATCTAATCTTTAAACTGAGTTAAAAATATTAATAGAAAATTCATCATACATCAAAAAATATCACAGGTTTGGGCCAATGCTCAAACCTTTTTTAATTCTCTAAATGGAAGACTTATTAGAACAGAAAAGAAGCCATTATCTAACTATACTTCTCGCCGGATCAAAATGTGACATGATTAGCATTGGTTAATACACAATTCCGATATTGCGTCTTA
>JBIQMB010000036.1:0-12143 GCA_044463745.1 Chitinophagaceae bacterium
GGTTATATTTTGCCCTTGCTTATAATTGAAAAGAGGCCGGATATTATCGTCAATGTCAAACTCTATGGAAACGCAATCTGCTGTTTCTTTTTGAACCTTCTTAATTTTAACTCTATGAAAATGCCTTGCCAAATGATATTTTTTTCAGTCTGATAAACTACAAAATTACTAATTACAGAAGAGTAATCCTTCCGTAAACCGAAACTAATAACAATCATTTTAACGATTGAAGACATTCGGAACTCTAAAGTCACATTCGGCGTAAACCTGCTTAAGCCCTTGCGAATCCATATTTCATAGGAGGAAAAGATATATTAGGAATGCATCAAATAAAAAATTTCTTTATGGTTTGTAATTTTTAATTACCTTAGCATGGCAATTCTGCTTAAACTTCCTATCTCTTAAAAAACCGGCCAAAGACCAATATCCCGTATTCGGGGTTCTTTTCAATTAATTCTAATTAAATCAAAATACTCAAACCATTGGTATTGACCTTACCATCACAGGGCGGTAACGGAAGTACTTTATCTTTTTTTCTTGTGGTTTCAGAGGTAAGCAAGGCCGGTGATCTTCATCACTGGCCGTTTTTATTTAAAATGCATAATAATTCCGGAGTGAGGAATCGCAGGTACAAAATGATAGCCTAAACGTATCGCTGAAACTTTAATGATAGTGGAAAAACTAACCCATAGGATAAACCAAATCCACCATACCGCCTGATCAGTCCTATTTACTCAGGTACAAACTTCTTTCTTTATAAAGCTGCCTGAAATTAGGGTCTTTAAGATTTTTAATATAGCGAATGGCTTCGCCGGTGCTTCTCATCTCAGGCCCTAATTCTTTATTTACATTCGGAAATTTGTTGAATGAAAATACCGGTTCTTTAATGGCGTATCCATTCATCCTTTTATCAAAAGTATAATCCTTCAGTTTAGCTTTACCAAGCATTACCTTGGTGGCAATATTGAGATATGGAATTCCGTATGCTTTGGCTATAAAAGGTGTAGTTCGCGAAGCGCGCGGATTGGCTTCGATAACATATACAGTATTGTCTTTAATAGCAAATTGTACGTTGATCAGCCCACGGATATCCAGGGTTTGCGCAATTTTTTCGGCATACTCTTCCATCGTTTGCACGATCAGCGGACTCAGATTGAACTGAGGCAATACAGCGTTGCTATCGCCGCTATGGATACCAGCCGGTTCGATGTGTTCCATCACGCCCATTACATGAAAAGACTCGCCATCATAGATGGCGTCGATTTCAGCTTCCTGACAGCGATCGAGAAAATGGTCGATTAAAATTTTATTGCCTGGTAGGTGCTTTAAGAGGTTAAGTACCCCACTTTCAAGCTCCTCATCATTAATCACAATCCGCATCCTTTGCCCGCCCAATACATAGCTCGGGCGAACCAAAACCGGATAACCAACCTTTGCAGCCACTTCAAGAGCTTCATCACTTGTATAAGCAGTACCATAGCGCGGGTAAGGAATTCCTAATTCTTTAAGCATGTCTGAAAAACGGCCGCGGTCTTCTGCAATATCCATATTGTCAAAGGAAGTTCCGATTATTTTGATCCCTTTTTCATTAAGCCGCCTGGCCAATTTCAGTGCGGTTTGTCCCCCAAGCTGTACGATAACTCCTTCGGGTTTTTCCAACTCTATGATTTCCCAGATGTGCTCCCAGAAAACGGGTTCGAAGTATAGCTTATCTGCAATGTCAAAATCAGTAGAAACGGTTTCCGGATTGCAATTAATCATGATCGCTTCCATTCCACATTCTTTAATGGCGAGCAGCCCATGTACGCAGCAGTAGTCAAACTCGATGCCTTGTCCGATTCTGTTAGGGCCGCTTCCCAAAACAATTATTTTCTTTTTTGGAGATGGGTGCGATTCGTTGTGTATGATTTGTTTTTCCATTGACAAAATATAAAAGCTATTTTTCGTTTTCTGTTTCAAATGTACTGTAGAAGTAAGGTGTCTCAGCCTGGAACTCCGCACTGCAGGTATCTACCATTTTATATACCCTGGTGATGCCCATGTTTTTTCTTCTCTCGTAAACATCTTCATCCGTACTGCCGTCCTGAATGATTCGGGCAATTTGTTCATCGCCAAATCCCAATTGCTTTGCCTCCAGCATTAATTTTCTCGAAATCTCCTGAAGCGGTGTTTGTTTCAAAACTTTTTCGCAATCACAGATCTTTTGTATCTGGTAAATAAACCAACGGTCGATGCCGGTATTTTCGCAAATACGTTTAACGCTTACGCCCACCATCAATGCATCCTTGATGCGGAAGATGCGATCCCACTTGGGCGTTTTGATGTATTCGGCCAATTCATCGCCATGCATCCGGCTTTTGCCATAATAACCCAATCCCACGGCCTCATTTTCAAGGCTTTGACAGGCTTTTTGTATGGCTTCGGCAAAACTTCTTCCGATGCCCATTACCTCACCTACTGATTTCATCTGCAAGCCGAGTGTGTCGTCAGCACCCTTGAATTTGTCAAAATTCCAGCGTGGCATTTTAACGATAACATAATCCAGCGCAGGCTCGAAGAATGCGGAAGTGGTTTTGGTGATTTGATTTTTCAGTTCATCCAGGGTGAATCCTACAGCCAGTTTTGCGGCTATCTTGGCAATGGGATAACCTGTGGCCTTGCTCGCCAATGCAGACGAACGGCTTACCCGCGGATTAATCTCAATCACGATAATATCTTCGTTGTGCGGGTTGAGTGCAAACTGAATGTTACATCCTCCTGCAAAATTGCCGAGGTCGCGCATGATGGATATGGCCATGTTGCGCATCCGCTGAAAAGCAGTATCGCTAAGAGTCATAGCCGGAGCTACGGTTATGGAGTCGCCGGTATGTACACCCATCGGATCCACATTTTCTACTGTACAGATGATTACAACATTGTCATTGTCATCTCTTAATAGCTCAAGTTCAAATTCCTTCCATCCCATCAGTGCTTTTTCTACCAGCACCTCGTGCATGGGCGATGCATTCAATCCTCGGTTTAACGCATCCTCCAGTTCATTTCTTGAGTACACGATACCACCGCCGGTACCGCCCAGTGTAAACGAGGGGCGAATAACCAACGGAAATCCGATTTGCTGTGCGATATCTTTTCCTTCGAGAAATGAATTAGCGATTTGTGCGGGAGCCACAGGAATACCCAGTTCGATCATCCATTTGCGAAACAATTCTCTGTCTTCCGCTTTGTCAATAGCTTTGATATCTACGCCGATTAGCTTAATGTTGTTGCTCTCCCATAGGCCCAGTTCATCAGCTTCCTTGCAGAGGTTCAGGGCTGTTTGTCCGCCCATGGTGCCCAGCACGGCATCGATTTCATTTTCTTCAATAATTTTTTCGAGGCTATCCACGTTAAGTGGCAACAGGTAAACCTTATCAGCCGTCATCGGATCAGTCATGATCGTTGCCGGATTGTTATTAATAAGGATGACCTTAAACCCTTCTTCGCGTAAACTGCGGGCGGCCTGTGTACCTGAATAATCGAATTCGCAAGCTTGCCCGATAATGATGGGTCCTGACCCAATGATCAGAACTGTCTTAATTGAATTGTCTCTCGGCATAGGTGGTGGGAATGTTATCGGGGCGCAAAATTAATAGAAATGGATGAAACCATTATGTGAAAATGTTCTTTGTGTTTTAACATTTCATCTGTTTCTGCCGATGTTGTCCACATCATCCTCCCATTTATCGGGGTATTTATTGAGTCTGGAATGAAGAAAAAAGTAACTGGAAAAAGCAAAACCGATGGCAATCAAAAATACGGTGACGATATTTTCTTTGCCGAAGAGCATGATCCCGAGAAAGATGCCGGCCATCTCGGTAAAAACCCAGCTTATCACCAAATAGATCTGCCAGGTAGAAGGCCGCAAACCTTTGCTTGCAGCAAGCTTGCCGAGATCCTTTGCTAAAAATATTAATACTATTATTTCTATCATCTTTACAGCTCGATATCGAAATTAACCAGTTGAACAAACCGTTCAAGCCTTGAGTTAATCTCATCCATGGTAACTTCTTTTAGTCGTTGAGGGCCAAATTTTTCCACGCAGAAGCTCGCAAGAGCTGAGCCATAGATGATGGCGGTTTTCATATTTTCGAAAGATGTATTTCCGGTGTGGGCGATATATCCGATAAATCCACCGGCGAAGGTATCTCCGGCACCCGTCGGGTCAAAAACTTCTTCCAGCGGTAATGCAGGAGCAAAGAAAACTGAACTTTTATGAAACAGCAAAGCACCATGTTCTCCCTTCTTTACAACAAGGTATTCGGGGCCCATTTTGAGGATTTTTTTAGCAGCCTTGGCTAATGACACTTCACCGCTCAGTTGCCTGGCTTCGCTATCGTTGATCATAAGAACATCTATTTTCTGAAGCACTTCCTTAAGGTCATCCATGGCTGTATCCATCCAGAAATTCATAGTATCGAGTACAACCAACTTTGGTCTTTTGCGCAGTTGGCGGATTACACTCATTTGCAGCGAAGGCATCACATTACCCAGCATCAGGTATTCAGAATCCTGGTATGATTCAGGCACTATCGGATTAAAAGCCGCCAGCACATTCAGATCGGTCACCAGCGTATCGCGGGCATTCATATCCAGATGGTACCGGCCACTCCAGAAAAATGATTTTGCGTCTTTTACAACCTCCACACCTTCCAACTCTACTCCGCGGTTCTGTAATTCTTTCAATTCTTCTTCCGGAAAATCACCGCCAATAATGGAAATCTGTCTTAATGGTTGAGCAAGACGACTGGCAGCGTATGCCGCATAAACAGCGGAACCTCCCACCACTCTGTCTGTTTTCCCAAATGGTGTTTCTATTGCGTCGAAAGCCATTGTGCCTAATGTAATAATAGCCATTCTGATATTTTTTTGAGGTGCAAATGTACAAGTAATGGAAGTAATGCTGAAGCAATTCATTATTTTTGATGAGACACAAACCTAATTTGGAATATCATGCTTTTACAAATACATCCGGTTAATCCGCAACAACGGCTGATTGAAAAAGTGACAGAAGTATTGCAAGATGGCGGAGTTATTATTTATCCGACTGACACCATATACGGACTCGGATGCGATATTTTTCAGCATAAGGCCGTGGAAAAAGTTTGCCAGATAAAAGGAATCGACCCCAAAAAAGCACAACTTTCATTTATTTGCCGCGACCTGAGCCACCTGAGCGATTATACCAAAAGCATTGGAACACCTTTATACCGGCTACTCAAAAATTCGTTGCCGGGACCATTCACCTTCATTCTCCCGGCAAGCAAGCAGGTTCCGCGAATTTTAAAAAGTAAAAAAGATACCATTGGGCTCAGGGTGCCTGATAATAAAATTTGCATGGATCTACTTGAAACTCTTAACCGGCCGCTGCTCAGCACTTCATTGCCGGGCGAAATGATTGAGGAATATACTGATCCGGAGCTGATTTATGAACGATTCGGAAACCAGGTGGATATTGTGATTGATGGTGGTATCGGCGGGTTTATTCCCTCCACGGTTGTGGATTGTACTACAGATGACTGGACGGTTATCAGAGAAGGAAAAGGGGAGCTGGCTTTTTAATTACGTGGCTATGTACCTTGTATCGTGCCCACACCAAGTTCGATAGAAAATTCTTCTGTTTCTTCCATTTCCCACGCAGTTATTTTGAAACTTTTTCGGTGATAAACCGTCAGGCCATATTGCGCTATCGCTTCCCGGTGCTCCACAGTGCCATACCCTTTGTTATGATTCCAACCGTACATCTGCCATTTTTTATGCAGTTTGTGCATATACTCATCTCGGTGGGTTTTGGCCAGAATACCTGCTGCCGCAATGGAGGAATAGGTGGCATCTCCTTTCACGATACATTGATGAGGGATGGACTTATAAGGCTTAAAACGGTTGCCATCAATCAGTAAAAGATTTGGTTTAACCGCTAATTTTTTAATAGCCAGATGCATGGCTTTAAATGAAGCCTGAAGAATATTGATCCGGTCTATCTCGTCATTGCTAACGCTCGAAACAGACCACGCTATGCTTTCCTTTTCTATAATGGGCCTCAGCTCGTCCCGTTGCTTTTCGGTTAACTGTTTGCTATCATTCAACAGCGGATGAAAAAAGTTTTCAGGAAGGATAACTGCTGCTGCAAACACAGGTCCGGCAAAGCATCCGCGGCCGGCTTCATCTACACCGGCCTCTAAAAACCTGTTCGTGAGAAATGGTAGCAACAATCTGATTATTTTTGCCAAAATTAAAAAGTGCCGGCCTATCCGGCAAATGAAGTTTTAAACAGAGATCAAAAAACTAATATCATACCAACACAATGAAGGAATTAAAAACCCGCAATCCGAACAGAGCGGTGGCCATCTGGCTGTACATCGGCGTTTTTATGCTTGTATTACAGATTGTCATCGGCGGCATCACCCGGCTTACCGAAAGCGGACTGAGCATCACCGAATGGAAACCGATAACCGGCACCCTGCCACCAATGAACGAAGCCCAATGGCATGTAGAGTTTGATAAATACAAGAACACCAGCCAGTTTCAGTATATCCACTCAGATTTTACGCTCAGCGATTTCAAAAAAATATTCTTCTGGGAATGGTTGCATCGCAATTGGGCCCGGCTTATGGGTCTGGTTTTTATTTTCGGGTTTGTGTATTTTCTGATTAAGAGGAAATTTACCAGGGGGATGATTATGCCTTTGGTTATGCTGTTTTTTCTGGGTGCTATTCAGGGAGCTATCGGCTGGATTATGGTTATGAGCGGACTGGTGCCCGAAAAAATGTTTGTAGGCCACATTGAACTGGCAGCGCATTTTATGGCTGCGCTTATTTTGCTTGTGTACACCTTTTGGTTTGCACTTTCGCTTTCCGTTCCGTCGCGCCGGGTTGTGTACGACAAGGGATTGAAAAATTGGGCACTTGGTTTAATGGTGGTCTTGTTTTTTCAGTTGATTTATGGTGCTTTTATGGCGGGCTTGCACGCTGCACTGGCAGCACCCACCTGGCCCGATATTAACGGCAGTTTTGCTCCGGCAGCCATGAACCGGATGACGCCCATATGGAGGAACTGGTTTCATAATACGCTGGCCATTCAGTTTATCCATCGCGGGCTTGCTTACATACTTTTAATCATGACCTTTATATGGTGGGAGCGCTCAGCGAGGGTAAAAGGGAATCAGTTTTTCAGTATTATCCGTGGTTGTGTTGTGCTGCTTATCGTGGCTCAGTTAACGCTGGGAATATTTACCGTGATACGTGCTCCTTTTGGCAATAATTTGGTTTATTTTGGCGTTGCTCATCAAACGGTTGGTATCTTATATTTGCTGGTACTGGTGCTGGTGTTGTTTATCGTAAGGGCTCCCCGCAAAAATGTTGTACCGCTTAAAATCTGATTCCGAACTTTATGAAGCGCTTTCTGAAATATTTTTACTACACTTTCCCTGTTCAGCTTACCCTGCTGCATTTCAGAAAGTCGCAGTTGCTGCTTCTTTTTTGGGGTATTTTATTTCTGACCATTACGGGTCACTTTATGAAAAACTTTGGTGCCGATGGTTTGTTTTTAGCACCTGAATATCTAGGTACGGTTAACAGCGGCGGCGCAGCCATTGTAGGTATAGCCTGCGGGGTTTTTATGATGAGCTGGCACATTACTACCTTTATTCTGCACAGCACGCGCTTTCGTTTTCTGGCTGCTACTACCAATCCCTTTTTGAAGTATTGTCTTAATAATGCTGTTATACCTATTATCTTTTTGGTTGTATATTTCTTCGAATCGTTTTACTATGCCACGCATTATGAGTTAATTCCGATACACGAATTTTTGCTGATTTCATTTTCTTTTTTGGGAGGGTTCTTGTTTGTGCACATTATCTCATTTGCATACTTTTTTACTGCCGACAGGCAGATTATCCGCTCCATTCGTCCGGGCGTTATTGATTTTAATGATGAAGGGCCGGGTGTAATGTCAGATGAGCCCGATCATTTTCAGCCATATGGTTTGCCGGTTACTTTTTATGCATCTTCATTTGTTCGTTTCCGAAAAGCGAGGGATGTATCTCATTACAGTCTGACTTTTTTGGATTCCATTTTCAAGCGAAATCATTTTTCAGCACTCGTAACCGTTTTGCTGGCCTTTATTTTTTTATTGTTCGTTGGCTTTTTCCTTGATTTGCCGGTATTTCAAGTGCCCGCAGGTGCTAGTATTTTTATAACCTTTGCAGTGATGACGGCTGTTTTGGGAGCCATGGGATATTTTCTCCGAAGCTGGGGTTTTCTGGCTATTATCTTTTTGTTTGTAATCGTCAATACGCTTTATCAACACAATATTATTGACATGCGTAATAAGGCGTATGGCCTGGATTACACACGGAGCGGAAGACCATCCTATTCTCAACAAGCATTAAGGCAGTTGCACACGCCTGAACAAACCGAGGCGGATAAGAAGAACATGATTTCTATTTTGGAAAAATGGAAAAAGAATCAAGGAGAAGAAAAGCCTTTGCTTGTCATGCTCAATTTTGGAGGAGGCGGCCTGCGCGGAGCGAGTTTTTCGATGAACGTTTTGCAAAAGCTGGATAGTGCCACTAATGGTAAGCTGATGAAGAAGACGGTGTTGATGTCGGGGGCATCAGGCGGAATGCTGGCTGCAGCTTATTTCCGTGAGTTGTCGAGGCTGAAAGACTCAGGAATGAACATAGATCTGAGAGACAAAAAATATCTACGAAACATTTCGGAAGACTTACTGAACCCCGTTTTTTCATCCCTCATTGCCAGAGATATTATTGCACCGACACAAAAGTTTAGTTACAATGGATTCAGGTATGTTAAGGATCGTGGTTATGCCTTTGAGCAAAAGTTGAACAGGAATACGGAAGGGGTTTTGGATCATGATCTTGGTTTTTATAAGAATGCCGAAGTAAATGCGCAGGTTCCCTTGCTCATTATCAACTCCGTAATTACGCGCGATATGAAGAAGCTGGTGGTATCAACACAGCCTGTGAGTTTTTTGATGCATCATATGCCGGATAGCGCTGAGGTGTCATCTGACCCCGATGCCATTGATTTTGCTGCTTTTTTTAAGGATAAATCGCCGATGAACCTGAGCCTGCTTTCGGCCCTCCGTATGAATGCAACCTATCCGTACATTCTGCCTGCCGTATGGTTACCATCTGACCCCATTGTGGATGTTATGGATGCGGGGCTTCGCGATAATTTCGGGATTGAAACATCTCTGCGGTTTGCCAATGTTTTCAAAGACTGGATCAATGAAAATACGAACGGCGTCCTGATTATTGAAATCCGTTCGAAAAAGAAAGGAAGTTGGAGTGAACCGGAAGAAAGACACTGGATTTCAGACGTATTTACAAAGCCCTTCTCGATGCTTCAGAATAACTGGTTCAGAATACAGGATTATTTTCAGGATGATGAGCTGACCTATGCTCAGGGCCTGTTTGACAAGCCGATTCAAAGAATTTCATTTATGTACGAGCCGGCCAAAGAGCAGGCTGGCGCACCCCTGAATTTTCACCTGACGGCCAACGAGAAAAAAGAGGTTGACTTGTCGCTGGATCGTGAAAATAATAAAAAAACCTTTGATCGGGTGATGGAAATCTTAACCGATTCAGGAAGGAATGATTAGTTTATAGGCAGCGGGAAGAATTTCAATATTAAAGGATTCTGCTGAGCTCTCGAACGGATCGCCATCGATGTGAATGGGTGCATTATCCGGGTTTTTTATTGTCAGTTCCTTGCAGTTAGCATAAAAAATGTTGCGGTCATCTTTGGCAGAAACAGTTCCCGACTTTTTGGTAAACAACAGGTGGCTGATAAAGGAAATGAGGATATTGAGTTTGGTCGTTTTTTGCAGGATAACCAAATCCAGCAGGCCATCGTGCAAGGATGCACCGGGTGCAATCTTCATGTTGTTTCCAAACTGATTGGCATTGGCAACACAGAGAATAAATGCTTCCGTATCCAAAAGTTTACCATTAAAGGAAAGGGAAAATCGATAGCTACGGGCTGAAAAAAAGTTTTTGACGGCCAGCCTGGTATACGCAGATAAGCCTCTTTTTCTTTCTTTGGCAAACTCCGCAGCCACCAGTGCATCGAAACCGAATCCGGTTATTTGGCAGCCGAATCTGTTATTCACACGGAATGCATCCACCAGAACCGGCTTACCGGAAAAAATAACTTTTAATGCTTTATTTGTGTTATTAGGAATTCCCGCAGTGCGAGCCAGCCCGTTTCCGCTACCCAGCGGAATAATGCCTACATTGACGTCGGTACTTAAAAGAAAAGATATAACCGGTGCCAGGCTACCATCACCTCCGCAGATCGCGACATCCGTTATTTTTTCCTTTATTATTTTTTCGGGCAGAAAACGATAATCTCCTTCGGCGTTCGTATATAAAATCTCAAAGGGTAAATTCTCTTTACGGCATGCCGTCTTTATTTTATCGATCAGCACATCCTTGCTTTTGCCGCCAGACACCGGGTTTATAAAAAAGACAATTTTTCTTTCCATGATGCCAGATTGGTAAACTTACCCTTTGGTTTTAATTAAGAATTAAGCGCTTGCCAAAGCATATCTTTTAGTTTGGTCAGGTTTTTTTGCGACACGGAAGATATAAATAAATGTGGTACATCTTCAGGTAATTCTTTTTCAATAGCTGCTTCTAATTCCTGATCCAGTAAGTCGGACTTACTAACGGCGATGATAAATTTTTTATCCATCAATTCAGGGTTGTATTCCCGCAGTTCTTTTTTCAATATCCGAAATTCTTCGTAGTGATCCTTGCTGTCGGCCGGTATGAGGAACAGTAAAACGGGATTCCGCTCAATATGACGCAAAAACCGGTGTCCCAAACCCTTTCCTTCGGCAGCGCCTTCAATGATCCCGGGCAGGTCGGCTATGCAAAAACTCTTATCATCCCGATAGGGCACAATGCCCAGTTGAGGATTGATGGTCGTGAAAGCGTAGTCGGCTATCTTGGGCTTGGCAGCGGTAATTACAGATAGTAAAGTGGATTTACCGGCATTGGGAAATCCTACCAGACCCACATCTGCCAACACTTTCAGCTCCAGGTTTACGAGCGTTTCTTCGCCCGGCTCACCGGGTTGAGCATGGGTAGGTGCCTGATTGGTGGGTGTCGCAAAATTGGAATTTCCAAGGCCACCCCTTCCGCCTTTAATCAGTATTTTTTCTTCTCCGTCTTCCAAAATTTCAATTGTATCGCCGGTGTCTTCTCTTTGCGCCAGGGTTCCCAGCGGCACTTCAATGATAATATCCTTGCCATCCCGGCCTGTCCGCTTATTGGCTCCGCCGCTTTCTCCATTTTCGGCCAGAATATTCTTATAATACCGCAGATGTAGGAGCGTCCATAAATTCTTATTTCCTTTCAGTATGATATCTGCTCCACGGCCGCCGTTTCCCCCATCAGGTCCGCCAAGAGCCGTGAATTTATTGCGCAGAAAATGCCGACTGCCTGCACCACCGGCGCCACTGCGGCAAAAAATCTTTATGTAATCTACAAAATTGCTATTGCTCATTGAAGCAAATATCCATACTTTTTAGCGAGCAGGATTTTAATTTTAGTTTGAATACGGAAACAGGTCTTACTTTTTGACAACCTTACCCGTACCCGAAATGGAGGTGACCACCTCAGGTGAACCTTTATAATAAACCGTTCCGTTGCCGGAGAGGGTTACATTCAGTTTTTTCGTGGCAGTAAGTTCGGCGTCACCATTTCCGGTTATTTTAACGATGGCGTTTTCGGCGCTCAATCCAAACCCGGAAAAATCAATATTGCCGATGAGGGTTAGGTTGAAATTCCTGGTTGCGGTATTTTGAACATCAATCTTTCCCAAACCTTCTTTCTGTAAGGCTAGATTTTCCATGCCGATAAATGTACCGGTAATACCAACATCTCCATTTCCGAAAGTATTGACGTTTACCAGTGCGGGCATCGTGACGTGTATTTCGGTATTATCGTTTGAGATGGTTACATTTTTATCAAAGCCGATCTTAAGTGTGCCGTCCTCAACAAAGGTTTTAAGTTTCGGAATAATATTTTCGTAACCCTTTATTTCCACTTTGAAATCAGTACCCCCGATGATGAATAA